>JAYUDS010000062.1:0-3887 GCA_043739595.1 Candidatus Adlerbacteria bacterium
CTCGTATTGTCTCAGTGTTGGAGACATGGAATAACACAATCAAAAAGATAGAGGAAAAAATAACAACAAAAAAACAAATCAAAAAAGGTTTGATGCAAGATTTATTGACGGGCAAGAAAAGATTGAGTGGGTTTAAAAATAAATGGGAAAGTTTAACTCTTGGAAGTATAGGTCAAATTGTTACTGGAAATACTCCAAGTAAAAAAGTTTCTGAATATTATAGTGGTGAGTACCTTTGGGCTACCGCACTAGACTTTAATGGTGTTTATATAAAAGATACAGAAATTAAACTCTCAGAGGAAGGCAAAGTTGTTTCAAGAGTTGTTCCTCAGGGTTCTGTTCTTGTTACTTGTATTGCTTCAATTGGAAAAAACGCAATTGCAGCCAAACCCATGTCCTTCAATCAACAAATTAATGCCATTGTTCCAAATAAAAAACATAATTCTGAATTTATCTATTATCTTATTGAAAATTCTTTCCATAAACTAAAAGAAGTTGCAGGTGGTGGCGCCTTGGCGATGATAAGCAAAGGTGTTTTTGAAAAGATAAAATTAAATTTTCCCGAATTAGAAGAACAAAAAGTTATAGCAAATATATTAACCACCGCAGATAAAGAAATTACCGAATTAGAAAAGAAGTTGTGCATAATCAAAGAACAGAAACGATATCTCCTCAACAATCTCATCACTGGCGCAATTCGGACACCTGAAACATTATCAACAAAAGTTTAATTATGGCGAATTTGCCACATATAGAAATATGAAAAAGAAACAAATACAAAAACATATACTACCGGCGGTTTTTGAGGCTCGGGAGGTGAGAAGGGTGTGGCATAACGAACAATGGTTTTTTGTTATTGAGGATGTTGTTCGGGCTCTTACGGACTCAGCAAACCCAAAAAACTATATCCAAAAAATGAGGCAACGAGATGCGGAACTTGGTCAAGGGTGGGGACAAATTGTCCATACCCTTGACATACCTACAAAGGGTGGCATACAGCCAATGATTTGCGCCTCCCTGCAGGGTATGTTTCGTATCATCCAATCGATCTCCTCACCAAAAGCTGAACCTTTTAAGCAATGGCTGGCCAAGGTCGGGCAGGAGAGAATCCAGGAGATGCAGGACCCTTCTTTAGGGGTTGATCGTGCGCGAGTGCTTTGGAAAAAGCATGGTCGGAGTGAAAAGTGGATTCAGCAGCGGATGATGGGGCAGGAGACTCGAAACAAGCTGACTGATTATTGGAAAGAGTCGGGGGTACAGGAGGGGCAGGAATATGCCATTCTGACCAATATCATCCATCAAGAATGGAGTGATTTGAGTGTAAAAGAACATAAAGAGTTAAAGAAACTCGCTAAAACAAATAATCTACGCGATCATATGAATGAGGCTGAGCTCATTTTTACCGCGCTTGCGGAGCTTTCCACAAGACAAATTGCTGAAAATATGGAAGCGAAAGGGTTGGACGAAAATAAAACGCCTGCAAGGCGAGGCGGCAAAATAGCCAAGGATGCACGCCTTGCCTTGGAAGAAAAGACAGGTAAGAAAGTTATAAGTGCCGAAAATTTTAGAAATTCCAAATCCTTGGGCCGAGGCAAGAAATAAAAGTATGTCATCGCTTACAAACGTACACTTCGACGAAGCTCGACAATCACAACTCCCCGCACTGGAGCTTCTTTTGAGTTTGGGATACACATACATCTCCACTGAAGAAGCGCAACGACAGCGCGGTGGCGACACCAGCAATTTCATTTTGTCGGAGATTGCACGCGAGAAGCTCATGGAGATTAACGGTTATGAAGTTGATGGTATTACATACAAGTTCAGTGAGAAGGACGTGCGTGACGCCGTAGACGAACTAGAGCACATTCAGTATGAGGGCCTTATTGATACAGCTCAGAACATCTACAACACTGTCATGCCGACGAGCGGCGGAAAGACTATTAAGGTCAGTATCGGCGGAAAAGTTGTATCAAAAAACTTCCGCTTTATAGACTTTGAGAACCCTGCAAACAACGTATTTCATGCCACTGCAGAATTTGTGGCTTCGGGTAAGCAAAATATCCGTCCCGATATAGTGTGTTTCGTGAACGGTATCCCGTTTGTAGTAATTGAAAATAAAAAGGGAAGTGTGGATGTGGTCGAGGCAATCAACCAAATGAATCGCAATCAGGGTGCAGAGTTTTGCCCTAAGCTCTTTACTTACACCCAGCTTCTCGTCGCTACCAACGGTAAGGAGCTTCAGTACGGTACTACAGGTACCCTCAACAAGTTCTATGCCGTCTGGAAAGAGAAAGGAACTCCCGTTGCGGACATAGACACACGTATTCGCGCACTCATCGCCAAGAAAATTGACGCCGCTGTCTACACTCAGATCCTCACCGATCTCAATGGATACACAGACGGTCATATACAAAAGATCGAGCGTATCCCAACCGAGCAGGATCGTGGCATAGTCGCACTCTTTGAGCCGAGCCGACTTCTCGATCTCACCAAGAACTACATACTCTTTGATGCGGGGGTGAAAAAGCTCTCACGCTATCAGCAGTATTTTGCGATACATAAAATGTTAGAGAGGGTTTCAGAAACCGAAACAACTCCTGCGGGTATTTCGCGGCGCCGTGGTGGACTCGTGTGGCACACGCAGGGGTCGGGCAAGTCGCTCACCATGGTTATGTTTGTAAAAGCGCTGATTGAGAGTCCGCACATCAGTAATCCGCGAGTTATTATCGTCACTGACCGTAAGGACTTGGATAAACAGATCAAAGACACCTTCAAGAAGTGCAATCTTAAGAAAGAGGTCATACAGGCGACAAGCGGCCAGAATCTTCTCGATTTAATTAAGGATAAAAACTTGGCCGTTGTGACGACGCTTGTGCACAAGTTTGAGTCAGCAGCAAAAAAGAAAACTGGATTTGTTGATACAGACCAAAACATCTTTGTCCTCGTCGACGAGGCGCATCGCAGCCAGAGTGGTATTGCGAGCTTGGAGATGAATAGGATTATCCCGAGTGCGTGTTATATCGGCTTTACCGGTACTCCACTGATGAAGGGCGAAAAAGAGAGTTGGAGAAAATTTGGTGGGTACATAGACAAGTACACGATTGACGACGCTTTGACCGACAAGATCATTCTGCCGCTTATCTATGAGGGGCGATATGTCGATTTGGTGCAAAACGAAGAGCAAATTGATAGGCACTTTAGTTTTGTAGCAGATGATTTGCGTGCCAAACATGGTGCCTCAATCGTTGGAGATGGTGCTGGTGGAAGCCGGTTTCTCCAGAAGCAGGTAAAAGCCGAAATGATAAAAAATAATCCGCAACGGATTACTGAAATTGCTCGAGATATAGAAAAGCATTTTCTGGCACATTTTAAGGATACGGGGCTCAAGGCTCAGATTGTTGCCCCGTCTAAGTATTCGGCAATTCTCTTTCAGAAATACTTCGAAACGCGTGGTTATATTCGGGCCGCCGTGGTCATTTCAGACGAGCACGATGGTGGAGATGAAGAGGATTCGCACAAAAAAGAAGTGGTGTCATATCTCGTTTCTGTTCGCAAAAATCATAGCAGTGTTGGGAAATATGAGAAAGATGTTATTGATAGCTTCAAATACAATGACGACGGTGTAGAGATGGTTATCGTCGTAGACAAATTACTCACTGGTTTTGATGCACCTCGCAACACCGTGCTCTACCTAGCTAAGGACTTGCGGGACCATAACCTCCTTCAGGCGATTGCCCGTGTAAATCGCCTCCATGAGAACCAGAAGCTACCCAAGACAGCAGGCTATATCATCGACTATTCAGAGAACGCCAAGAATATCGATACGGCCATGAAGCTCTTCGGTAATTACGACGAAAACGATGTAAAAGGGACGCTTATTGATGTCT
>JAYUDS010000063.1:0-3631 GCA_043739595.1 Candidatus Adlerbacteria bacterium
CGCACTGTGCGAGCAGGAATCGAAGGCCGGAGTGTGTCGCTTTGCGACGGCGAGGCGGGGTCGCGACCGAGCGGAGCGAGAGTTGTGACCGATTCTAAAGGTAGCTGAGAGCACCGTTTACACTCCCGCCTTTTTGGGCTATATTTTCAACTGTGGACGTTGAAGAAGAGATAGAGGAGCTTAAAGAGCTTGTTGAAAAGAACATCGCAATTGCGGAAGAGACCAACCGTTTGGTGCGCAAAATGCGCCGTTCGTCTATGTGGCTCTGGGTCTTCCAGATGGTGTGGTGGCTTGCTATTGCCGGCGTGACCGGGGCAGCCTACTATTACTACGTCCAGCCATACGTAGCAAAGATAGAGCGGCTCTATGGGCTTAGCGAAGAGCAATCAAAAAGTTGGAACGATCAAGTCACTAACTTTTTAAAGTTTTTTGGTCAGCAGGGACAAAAAGAAAGCCCTAAGCCTAGTTCGGTCCCTGTGACAGCCACAACAACGGTTCGATAACGTGTACACCACGCCGAGGTAGCTCAGTTGGTAGAGCATTTCCCTGAAGAGGAAGGGGTCGCCGGTTCGAGCCCGGCCCTCGGCACCAAGCGCAGCGAGAGTAACAGGGAGCAGGCAGACAATTCTGCCTGCGTCCGGGCTCGAAAGACGAAGCGATGTTTTTTTCCTTTAAAGCAAACAAAACCGTGAGTCGGGCGATTAGCAAATCGTGCCGGGAGGCTTTGCGAGCACTTAGCGTTTTCGAGCATATGCGAAGAAAACGGCTAGTGACTCGTGACCGAGCTACTGTCCCGAGTCCTTAATTCGACTTTATCTTTAATTTCGTCTGCCTTCCCTTGTCGAGTTTCGGCAGTCGCAAGGTAAGAAGTCCATGTTTCTCTGTCGCGTCAGCGCCCTCGATGTCTATTTCTTGAGGCAGTGTAATAGTTCGAGAAAATGCGCCCCAGTAGAGTTCTTGAAAGAAGAAGTCTCCCGCAGTGCCTTCTACGTGCCGCTCGCGCTTACCTCGTAGTGTGACCATGTCGCGGGTAATAGAAACGTCGAGGTCTTCTGGCTTTACTCCTGCTATCATGGCTTTGATGATGATATGTGTCGGTGTTTGGTACACATCTACGGCCAACTCGCCCTCTTCAATTTGTTCCACCTCAGGCTCGGGTTCATCGCGGGTTGCAATAGGAACCGCGCGTCTACTAGGGGCACTGGATACGACTGGTTTTTTTGGGGTATATCCAGAGCCGCCGCTTTCGAGATCGTCAAATGAGAAGTCTTCGCTGGCTCCTGCGCCGCCTGTGAGCCACTCGAACAATGATCGCTTATCTCGTGCCATGTGATTTTGTTGAAATTATACAGCAATCCTGCTGGATCGTGCCGAATCATCCTTTGAGATTCGGCCAGTCCTTTAGGCGCGGCTTTCTTTCATTATAGGTTAATTAACAATAGTCTTTAGGCACTTTGATACGTTCGGTGATAAGGAGGGCTGCGATTACACCGAACCAGATACAGACAAATATCCAAAGCGTATCGCTGCTTCCTTTTTGTAGTATAAAAAAGTTAAATAGGGTATGCAATGCGACCGCAAGGACAAGACCGCCAATTGCATACATTTTTCGCACGGAAGCAGGCTTTTTAAACGAAATAGCGAGAGACAAGCCAATGGTTGCCGAAGCGAGTGTATGCAAAAGTGTGGCCCCCATAAATCGCAGATCTTCGGTGACCACTGACCGCAGTAAGTCGCCGTTGGCCACTGGTGTCCACAAGAAAAGCACATTTTCCATTGCCGAAAAACCGAGCGCCGCAGTTACCATGTATATAACAGCGTCTAAAGGCTCGTCGTAGACGTATAAACGCAAGGCGATGAAGTAGGCCGCTCCGAATTTTAAAACCTCCTCTACGACCGCCCAGGCTAAAATAAGGGCAAACCCTGTGTAGTATTCCTTCGCAAACCACTCTAAAAAAAGAGCCGGGCCAACTGCCGCCATCCCTGCCAGAAATGAATAAAATATGTACCGTTTAGGTTCAGGGTCGCACCGATCTTCCATAAGCCAAAAAAAGAGCCACAGAAGCGCTGGGCATACACCGCCTAGAAAAGCGATTAAAAGATCAAGCGGTACCATCACGCCATTATACCTCCTAAATACTTGGCCAAGTTGCAACCATCAACAGATTTTTGTCTTTTGAAACGGAACTCCAAATTTCTTCAGTCACAAACGGCATAAAAGGATGAAGCATTTTAAGGGAATCTATCCAAACAGAGTGAAGCAGCCATTGTCGAGATGCAATAGCGTCCGGTTTGCCGGTTTTAAGAATATATTTACTTTCTTCAAGTATTTCATCTGCGAACCGGTGCCAGATAAATTGGTAAATATTGTCAGCAGCTAAATCGAGTCGGTACTTTGCAATATGGGCGGTCGCGTCAATATATGTTGCCGTAACTTCTCCCAAAATGGCCTGGTCCTCCTCAGTTAAGACAACTTCGCGCGCTTCTTGCGTGTTTTCGAGTACAAAGCGGGTTATGTTCCAAATTTTGTTGGCAAAGTTTTTGTATCCGCGGATGCGGTCTTCAGAAAGTTTTAGATCGTTGCCGGGCGCCGAGCCTATTATGAGCGAAAGTCGGACTGCGTCTGCGCCGTATTTTGCTATCATGTCGAGCGGGTCGATAATGTTGCCAACTGATTTGCTCATTTTGCGCCCTTTTTCGTCTCGCACGAGTCCATGGAGATATACTTGGCGAAAAGGAACTGTCCCCATTAAGAATCCACTCATCAACACCATCCGCGCTACCCAAAAGAAAAGAATATCGTAACCCGTTTCGAGAAGGGATGTAGGGTAGAAGGTGTTAAGATCTGGTGTTTCTTCAGGCCACCCCAAAGTAGAGAATGTCCATAGGCCGGAAGAAAACCATGTATCAAGCGTGTCAGGGTCTTGCTCCCAGCCTTCGCCTTCAGGTGCCTGTATGCCGCAAAAAATCTCGTTACCTTTGTACCACACTGGTACACGATGGCCAAACCAAATTTGCCGGGAAATGCACCAGTCTCGTAGATTGTCTATCCAATGGTAATAGATGCGCTCGAAACGGTCAGGGACAATTGTGGTTGCGCCCGAGTCTACCGAGCGACGCATTACTTCTTTAAGTGTTGTTGTTGAGCCAGACTCGATACCCGGAATGTCACTATAGGGGATAGTAAACTCTTTATTTACCGCAACAAACCATTGCTTCATTATCTGTGGCTCGACCGTGGCGCCCGTACGCTCGGCAGTGGCAATATTGTGCACATAGTTGTCATCAACTTTGACCAATAGACCCTTTTCTGCCATTTTTGCTACAATCTTTTCTCGCGCGTCAGTAATTTTTGTACCGGCAAATTCCCCTGCAATCGGGAGGAGCTTGCCATACTTGTCTATGATTTGCTCTTTATGCAGGCCATGACGTTGGGCTATTTCCCAGTCAACCGTGCTGTGCCAGGGCGTAATGGTCATCACCCCGGTCCCGAACGCAGGGTCTACCGCAGAATCTTTAATGACGGTCGCCGTAATAGGACCGTTAATCCACTCGACTTCTATCTGGTCGCCATGCTCCCAAAGCTCATAGCGTGTGTCATCTGGGTGCATGACTACATACTTATCGCCAA
>JAYUDS010000064.1:0-3547 GCA_043739595.1 Candidatus Adlerbacteria bacterium
TTGTCCCGCCAAGCACGAAGTAAAGCCCTTTAAAGCCGCTGCGCTCGACGTTGTCTATGTCGGCGTCCTTTTCGACCACAAAAAGTACTCCCTGGTCTCGACTTGCAGTATTACAAATAATGCAGAGGGTGTTTTTTTCAGGAGTTTTAACGAACCAGCGGTAACACTTTTTACACTGGCTGGTTTGCGAACCGATAAAGCGAATCGTATCTGCGAGGTTTGTGCGCATAGCTGGCTGCTCGGAAAGTAAATATTGCACAAAACGCCGAGCTTGCCGTGGGCCAATGCCAGGAAATCGTTCAAATAAGGCTGTCAGTCGATCGATTGGGTTCATAGATACTGCGCAAAACTAAGTCTTCAGGAAAGCGGAAAATTTCCTGCTGATAAATTTTCCTACGTACGACGCCGACGCGTCTCCCTACATTCCTTCAGACTTGTTTTGCTTCGTTGGTGTTTCAGAGCGGAGCAATAGTTTCTTGTCAAAAAGTCCAGGTGGGGGCGTGCCATTTTTTAAGAAGCGAAGCAACTATAAAAAATGGGGCTAAGGATTTTTTGACAAGAAACTATTGCGAAGTCTAGTATACCTAAAAATCGTTCAATGAGTTCTCAAACGAAGCGCTTACATTTGATTTTTCAAGGGTAATAAAGGTTGTACGCTTTTCGTCGAAGTAAAGCTCAATTGAGCCCACAGGACCGTTACGATGCTTTTCTATAAGAATTTCTGCAACATTTGGTCTGTCAGAAGTCTCGTTCATTTTGTCCTCGCGATGGATGAACATAACAACGTCGGCGTCTTGCTCGATGGAACCCGAGTCACGGAGGTCAGAAAGTCGCGGTTTGCCGCGTCGTTGCTCCACAGCACGAGACAGCTGCGAAAGCGCCAAAACGGGCACGTCCAGTTCACGAGCAAGGTTCTTAAGAGATCGCGAAATTTCTGTTACTTGCGCCACCATGTTGTCAGCAATTTTGGTGTTCGTCGGAGCCATAAGCTGGAGGTAGTCGACGATAAGAAGCCCGAGACCATTTTCTCGCTTTAGTCTTCTTGCGGTGGCGCGCATTTTAAGGATGTTGGCTCCCGGCTGGTCGTCAATGAAAATGGGTGCGGCGCCAAGTTTTTCGTATGCATCGCGGATGCGGTCCCACTCGTCTTGTTCGGTGATATGCCCCGTCCGCAGGTTCCAGGAGTTTACGCGCGCTTCTGCAGCAACCATACGGTCAACAAGCTGTTGGGCACTCATTTCCAGCGAGAATATCCCGACTGTCGTACCATGGAGGATTGCCGTTTGCCGTGCAATATCGAGCGCAAGAGCGGTTTTACCCATTGACGGTCGAGCTGCCAAAATAATGAGGTCAGACTTCTGGAGTCCAGCCAGCATGTTGTCGAGGTCGCGGAATCCGGTACGGGCACCGCGCATTTCGTCTTTGTGTTCATGTAAGTGTTCCAAACGCGCCCATGCACCGGTCAACGTCTCACGAAGCGAGGTAAATTTTGAAAGAGTAGGGGAGGAAGTTACCTCGTATACTTTTTTTTCGGCTTTATCAAGCGTTTCGTCAATGTCGCTTGCTTCGTCATAGCCAAGTTCGGCCACGAACTCTCCTGCGTCGATAAGCGCTCGAAGCATAAACTTTTTTTGCACCTGGTTGCCATAGTGCCGTGCGTTGCTCGCTGCAGGCACTTCGCTGACCAGTTCAGCTAAAAAAGTAATCCCGCCAATACGCTCGAGGTCTCCTTGGTCAGAAAGTTTGGTACGAACACTTTCGATGTCGATAGGCTCATTCTTGCCATACAATGCCATCATGGAGCGGTAAATGATACGGTGTTTTTCACTGTAAAATGCGTCAGGAGAAAGAACGTCGCTTATTTCAAACATTCCTTCAGGACGAATCATCAAAGCTCCCAGTAACGCCTTTTCAGACTCAAGTGTTTGAGGTGGCACACGCAACCCGCTGTGTGTTTTTTTAGGAGGAGCAGAATTTTGAAACTTACGTGGAGATAGTTCGTTTGCCATTACCTAAGGTTACCCCGCTTATCTGTAGATTCAAATATGGACAAGACAGGGGATAGGTGGTGGATAGCAGCAGAACTTGACAATAACTTAAAAAAGTGTATAATAAAACCAATTGTACCTTGAGGTAGAAAATGATCGCATATCATGTAACCAAACGGAAAGAGGACCTGGGGGCGATTCTTGCTTCCAAGACTCTTATTCCTGGGAGAAATGTAAAGACTAAACAGTACATGGTCCACTTGGCTCTGAAACCTTTTCAGCCAGGCAGGTGGGCGCTAGATCTCATTGGCCCGGATACTAACGAAGCCTGGATAATCGAGCTTCAGATCGCCGATGAGACGCCGCTTCAGCCTGATCCATGCGGAAACATGGATCAAGAAATGTATGCTGGAGGCCCAGATAATTGGACCGTTCATGATGGACCGCTCGCTATTAAGGTGGTTGAAGTGACCCATATCCCAAATGTTCATGCATGGGAAAGTCATCAGACGCCTGAAGAGTATGCCGAATCGGAGCGGCAGATCCGTGTCTATGTGGATAAGCAAGAAGCTTTAAAAAGCGAGTTCCTGGGCGTCAAGGAATATTGGTGTGCTTCGCACAGGTTCCTAAATTTAATAGATGCTTTGGACAAATACTCACACCTCTCACGGTAAAACGTGCGAGGTGATTTTTTTATATAGAAAAGCCCCGCACCACTAGTTGTGTGCGGGACCGCCGGAGTAACATTAAACTCTCTTTTCGCATGGTCGTATATTGAGGTTGACCACCCGCAAGCTCAGGGACGCTTCGCCTTGCAGTATTCCCTGGAAATAAAGGACCGCGGCCATCCGCAGAGCTTTATCTGCCCAAAGTCCGACTTGTTGCTTGTCGTGCTCCCATCTGGACAGGGTTGCCCCGTTGATTCCTAACATCTCGGCCAGCTTTTGCCCTTTCATACCCATTGCTTTACGAATAAGACGTACTTGTTTTCCGTTAAGCTTTTGAGGTTGTAGACAGAGCTCTAGTGCTTCTAGTGTCTTAGATGTAAGCACATCTGTGCCCATTGGTGAACTCCTGTTTGCATTACCTGATGCAGGCTGTAATTTAGCACGATAGTTAAAAATGTCAATTAAGCTCTTGGCGTGACTTTAATTCCCCAGGTTAAACCTGGGGAATTTTTATGTGTTGTAATTTACTCCCTCGGCGTAACTTTCGGCCCGTCGGATGAGTCCTTCACTTCGTAGCCAAGTTCAAAGATTTTGCCCCGTAGCTCGTCGGCGAGGTCAAAGTCTTTTGTCTGGCGGGCAGATTCACGGTTGCTGACAAATTCTTGGACTGCGTCGGGGAGCTCGTGCAGGGGGATGACGTCAAGTTTTTTGGTTGCTTGCGCGTCTGCCAGGCCTAAACCGAACATATGGTCGGCAACAAGGAGTGCTGCGTGTTTTTGTGCAGGCGTAAGTGCCGGGTCGCGGACAGTGTCCCACACAAGCGCGAGCGCTTTTGGCGTGTCGAGGTCGTTGGCGATTGCCGCAAAAAAAGAATTACTGAATGCGTCTATG
>JAYUDS010000065.1:0-3538 GCA_043739595.1 Candidatus Adlerbacteria bacterium
ACCGTATGCGCCAATGTTTTGCACGGGCGCGGCTCCTGCAGTCCCCGGGATGCCGGACAAGTTTTCTATGCCCCACAAACCTTCTTGCACGGCACGCAACACCAGAGCGTCCCAGCTCTCGCCTGCACCTGAAATGAGCACCGCACTTTTTTCTGTTTTTTGAATTTCAATGCCCGTAAGTTCCATTTTAATAATCAGGCCGTCGAAACCTCGGTCATCAAAAAGCATATTTGACCCCCCACCCAGAATAAGGAACTTTAGTTTTTTTTCTTTTGACAGAGTAATCGCCTCTTGCAGCTCTTCGATGGTTGTCGCGCGCGTAAAAAAACGCGCCAGCCCGCCTATTTTAAATGTGGTCAGGGGGCCAAGTGGCACGTGTTCTTCGATAGTAAGCATAGTGTAAAACGACGCGCAATTCTCGACTCGCAGTATACTGCTATTTTTCAGGTACGAAAATGCCCACACGAGGTGGGCCTTTTCGTTGAACTGTGTTTTGAAGAGCTGAGCATTACTGCCTGCACTCACTGTGCAATCATATCGAAACAAAATTCTTGAAACAAATAGTTTACTTGCCTGGCTTCAATGTTCCGTTTTGAATTTGCGTCACAAGTGACTCTGCTTGCTTGGCGAGGTTCGGGTCAAGTTTTGCTGCAGCCTGGAGCTCACCTATAGCACCCTCTTTGTCTCCCTGCGAGAAGTACGCAGCCGCAAGTCCGACATGTATTTGCGCGTTCTTGGGATCTGCAGCAACGCGGTTCTTCCAGATGCCAATGATGCGGTCAAATTGCTTGGTGTTGGTATACACCTGGAGCATGCGCGGGTCGTCTACCAACACCGAACCGAATCCATCTCCTTTCGGACCGTCAATAAGCAGTTTGTCTGCACTTTGCTTGTCTCCTGTATAGAAGAGTGAAGCTGCATAGAGAATACGTGCATCTTTGTAACTTGTTTCCTCTTCAAACGCCTTTTTAAGCACCGGAACCGCCGCTTGTGCATTGTTGCTGTTGAGATTGGCTACACCCACTTCGAACATTATTTGCTGCTTGCGCGGCGAATCTGCGAGCGACTGGGTAAGATACTGAAGTGCCTGGGTGTACTGACCGAAGGAGTCATAGAACGCACCCATGAAGAGCTCCAAGCGCGCGTCATGCTTGCGCTGTCTGTTAAGCGCGAGACCTGCAGATTCGGCAAAGTCATGCGTGTCTTTTTTGACCGATGGATCTACGGACTGCGAAGCTGCTTGGCTCGACGAATATTGCAGAAGTTGCTCTGTCGCTTCTTGGGTTCCAAGACCAGTGCCAGGCCAAACATTTGCCCCGAGCGCTACTTTAAACTCAGCCAAGTTTTGCTTCGGATCTTTTGGGGCGCCAACAACTTGGCCCTGACCGTTTGAAACAGGGACTTGCTGCACTATTGCGTTCAACAAGTTTTCTGCTTTGGCAAAACCAGGCACGTTAAGGAGCCAGATGCTAAACACCACGCCGACAACGACAAACGGTGCGACCACTGCCACTCCTCTGTCTCCCACAGGTTTAGAGAGAAACATCCAGTTTGGAAGTTCGCGGCGAGAAAGTCCGTGGACCAGTGCCAAGAGACCAAAGAAGTAAATGGAACTTACCAAGTCATCGAACACTGTCAGGTTATTGAACGCATATCCTGCCAAAAGTCCAAGGAGCACGGCTTGCTCGGGGACCGACAAGTAGTCTGAGCGGATAATCGCCCATGCCATAAGCAGGAAGAGCGAGAGGTACAAGAGGAATGCGGGGAACCCACCTGCAACAAGCCAGTCGAGGAACTGATTGTGGGCACGGTCAAACCACTGCTCCTGTGTATACATAGCAGGCTGGTAATTTTTATTGAAGACGTAGCTGAAGTTTTCTTGACCCCAACCAAGCGCTATCGTTTTTGGACTGTCGACAGAGCCTTTGAGCGCCATCGGCCAAATGTACACGAAACGGTTACGGGTCGTCGCGTCGTTGAGCGAGACCGAGGTCATACGGTTAAGGGTTGGCGACGATTTAACGAAGGAGGAATTGCGCACCGAGAAAACCAACACAATAACGACCGCAATAGCACCCAAACTCCATAGGGAGATTTTGCGCAAACCTTGCCACTCGGGGCTTCGAGCGCGCCATGCGGTATATATTGCAGCAACTATAACGCCACCAACGACGCCATAAAAGGCACCGCGAGTTTGCGAGTAGTAGAGTGCTACCACCTGGAGAACGAGTGCAACACCGTACAGCGCTTGCATGAGTGTCGAACGGCGCTGGCGCACCAGCATGAAGAGCGTGAGGAAAATGTTGAAGAGCATGTACACGGCCAAGTAAATAGCGTTGCCGAAGGTAGTGTCAACTCGCGTACCGCTTTGGGTAGAGATCTGGATTATGTGTACGTGCTGGAACAATGCGTAGAGACCCATCACCACAGACGCTGCAATAGAAACCTGCAAAAGCCGATTCCACCAGTTTTCGACAGTAACCACGGCGCCCACCATGACAAAGTACACAAAGAGGTGCATGAGCGTAATGTACCCTTCCATACGCTCGAAGTTGCTCCAAAAACTCTTGACCGGGTCCATGCTAAATATAGTTGCCAAGCCCATCCACAGAATGAACGCACCGAGCGCCCACATGATGTAGGAAGACTTGGGTCGGTACTTTGGCTCGCGGATGGCGAGGATGATGTAGATTCCGAAGAGGATTTCTATCAAGATCCGAAACGCGAAATTCTTGCCCGTAATAAACGGGAAGAACATATTCGGGAACGGGATATACATGTTAAAAGTATTCGAAAACCCATTGCCCCCATCTGCGATAATAAACGGAATAAAAAACGCGAGGCTGAGTCCAATCAAAAGGACCCGGCGCAAAATCCTGGTATATGACATACAAAAGACTATACCACAGGCTACACTCCCGCCTAGAGTCGCCTATTTACAAATTAAAAATTTTCCACTAGGTGCGGCTTCGTGCGTAATACGAGGCCGGTTGGCAGAGGAGTTCTGCGGGAGAACCCTGTTCAACCACACTTCCCTTTTCAAGCACAACAATAGTATCGGCGTTTTCAATGGTAGAAAGTCGGTGTGCAATAACAAACACGGAGACCGTGCCGCGCAGCGCGAATATGGCTTCTTGGATAAGTTTTTCGGACTCACCGTCGAGCGAACTGGTCGCTTCGTCAAGAATCAAAAGCGCTGGTTTGTGCGCTAACGCGCGGGCCAGGGCGATGCGCTGGCGTTGACCACCTGACAACAACACACCTCGGTCGCCTACCACCGTTTCAAACCCTTCGGGAAGGGTTTGAATGAACGCATAAATGTTTGCTTGTTTTGCCGCCGACTCGATGTCTGCGTGTGTCAAGTCTGGCCGATAGAATCGGATATTTTCTTCAACCGTACCATTAAACATAAAGACTTCTTGCGCAACATAGCCTATGCGCTGGCGCCACTGCTGTATATCAATGTCAAAAAGCGATACGTCATCGAGCAAAATAGCACCCGAAGTAGGTTCAAAAAGACGCAACAGCAAGTCGGCGG
>JAYUDS010000066.1:0-3514 GCA_043739595.1 Candidatus Adlerbacteria bacterium
ACGGAGATATTACGCAACCTCCACACAAATATTGGGTTCTTGAGATCAATTCTGCACCAGGTCTTGACCACTACGCCAGGTCCGGAAAAGCACAAGAAAAGATCGTCGAAGATTTGTACTTGGAAGTTCTCAAGCACATGGAACGTTAACCGAAACCGCTGGCATGTTTGCCAGCGGTTTTTTCTTAGATATGAAGATGTATTGTTCTGGCGCTCGACTTATTACTCCACGAGCCCGTGGCAGAAAGCATGAAGCTGTCTCCAGAGGAAGGTGTGGTGACCGCGAAAGAAACGTTCCCGCTCGCGTCTGCAGGACTTTGTCCTTGGCTTACCCCATTTACCATCACCACAACCGACTCGTGAGGTGCAAAGCCGTGGCCCGAGACACTGACGCTTGTGTTGCGGGCAACATAGTACGTCGAAGGTTCAATTTGAGGGTAGAAGCTGCCAATAGTAAGGGTAAGTGGGATATGTGCGCCCGAAGTTTGACCCACAACTGTGAATGTGCGAGTACTTCCCTGCCAGTTGAATGGCACGACCATAGAACCTGTTGAAAAGTTGCCCGCGACATTGGCGGTAGAAGATGCGGCAGAGCCAAGCGCACTACCCACCGTGACTGCTTCGTTCTGTGCAAACCCGGTCCCCGAGAAGCTCAGTGTTTGTCCCGGTAGCACGTACCATGCCGATGGGCTGGCGTGTGGGAAGTACCCCGAGATATAAAAATTAGCCGAAGCTTGGTTTCGGCGGTCTCCTGTTGCAAGCGCAGTGTAGGTACCCACAGGTTTTGTCGGCACTACGACAGGGTCGTTACTAAATGAACCGCGCGAGTCCGCCGTCACACCACCGAGCTGCCCGCCCGCAATGGACACACTGACACTTTCATTTGGCGCAAAGCCTCCGCCCTGAGCTAGCACCGTGGTGCCAGGCGACGCAACATTGGTATTGAAGTAAAGCCATGGGCCGCTTGCCAGAGTTACAAGTGGGAGAGCCACAAGACTACCAGTAATAAGCGCACTTGCTGTAAAAACTGTAAAAATTTTGATTTGTTTAGTCATAACTTGTTTGGGTACAAAGTAGCTTGCCAAGTATGCATTCTTTGGACTTAAGGCTTAGTGAACGCACAAAACCACTGTTTTGGTATAATAGATACATGGAAACTAAAACATATACCGGTGGGTGCCACTGCGGGAAGGTACGGTTTGAAGTCGAAACTGACCTCGGGACAATACTTTGCTGCAATTGTTCGCATTGCCAGATAAAAGGGCTGCTACTCAACTTTGTCCCGGCAACACAGTTTACGCTCCTGGCGGGCGAAGAATCTCTCACGGAATATTTGTTTAATAAAAATCTCATTCATCACCGCTTTTGCAACATATGCGGCGTCGAACCCTTTGCCACCGGTGAAAAAGACGGTGTCGCCATGGTCGGGTTGAACGTCAGAAGTTTGGACAATATTGATCTGGACACTTTGAAACTTACGCCTTTTGATGGCAAGAGTTGGTAGGTACCATTCGCATTCTTTTTTGCTCGAGAAGCTTAAAAAAAATAGACCCGCGCACCTTGGAGGTGGCGGGTATTACGTGCCGACTACAGCCATTCTAGATTTTTATAGCAAGAGATCCCAAGTTTAAGTGTTTTGCGGATAGCTCGTTCGAGCTCTGGAGTCACGTTCGTGATATGGAAGCAGCTCTTCCCTTTCAACAAGGCAAGGAGAACAGGCGGTATGTCTGCCTTCAGAGCCGGATTCATGTATATCGGCATAAAATGCAAACTTACAAAATTTTTTTGCTCGATGATGCCTGCAAAATAAAGTTCTGAGTAGGTGCGACCCAAGATTTCAACTTCTTTGTCTGTCCACAAATGGTAGCCTCGTTTCGGCTTGATAGTTGTGCGCTCTGTAAATGGAGAGGATACGACTTCTAATTGGTCTGTAAGTTCGTTGAATATTCTTTTCATCGAAGCAACCATGCATGTATTGTACTTCCACTTCCGGTTCTACTGAAATTTTTATTGCAAAAAGTAAACGGGTAAGAGAAACATGGGACGGCCTTTGTGTATCGAAACACAATGCGTGATATGACACCCAAATAAATAAACGGGCGCCTAGAGGGCGCCCGCCTGTTGTGCAGCTCTTCGCATAATCATTTTTGCGAAGATGCGTATCCTGCCTTCTGGACTGTCGGTCTCGCATGTAGGGCGAGTAGAGCAGAAGACCTGAAACGCCCAGTCCTGGTTTTCTTTCGTCACCTCGTAGTCTTGGAGGCACTCCTCGATGCCCTCCCATTGGCACTGGCCGTGGTTAACTTCCTCGAGCAGAGGCCTCCAGCAAGTGGCGTCATCTAGCTCGACTGTTGCTGACATGAAACCCTCCTTTCGACAGCAGAAAAATATAGTACTACCTTACAGCAAAAAAGCAAGACCGAAAGGCTATGCATTTCGGTCTTGCTTTTCGTTTTTTTGATGCACATATCGTGCATCTAGTGAGATTTTCTAAGACTCTACTGTTGAGCACCACCAGTAGACGCACCGCCCGTTGGCGCTGCGGCACTTGGGGTTGGCAGGGTCACATTTATATTCGTACCCCCTGTTGGCGCTGCGCCCCCGGCACGGTGAAAGCGCATCCAGTAAAAGAGACCGCCTGCCACCACCACAAGAAGGATAATAACCGCTACAGCCCAACCTCCTGAAGATTCGCGCTCAATTACTCGGTCTGTGCCCGAGGTTGGATTATTTATGATGGTTGCCATACGTTAGATACTGATTAACTTTTTGTTTGTAATGCATATACAGTACCGCTTGTTGTATGAAGCATTTATGAACAAAAAGAAAGTTTCAATCCGGTTACTTCACGCTTACACTTTGCACGATAATTGGCTCGACGGGCACGTCGTTCGGGCCAGTTGCGACGGTGTTGATAGCAGTAACAATGTTCATCCCCGCAGTCACATGGCCAAACACGGTGTAGTTGGGGTCGAGGAAGTGGTTGTCCTTGGCATTGATAAAGAATTGGCTGCCATTAGTGTTAGGGCCAGAATTTGCCATAGCGACCGAACCTATAACATTGCTATTGTGCGCGCTAATTTCATCGGGGATAGCGTAGCCTGGGCCGCCAGTACCCCACTTTGCTTTTTGCGCGTCATCCTTGGTCAGAGGGTCGCCGCCTTGGATCATGAAGTCTTTGATAACGCGGTGGAACTTTGTTTTGTCGTAAAAACCGCTTGAAGCGAGCTTCGTAAAGTTTGCCACGGTGTTAGGAGCATTTTCCGGATAAAATTCGATAGTTATCTCGCCTTTGTTTGTGTGGAGGGTTACGCTCATGACTTTTTTGGTTGGACTTGTAGTGGTGGCATGTGCTGGTGCTGGCGCAGGAGCTGCAGCAACACCAGTGTTCCCTGTTGGTTGGGAGGCGGCTACAGGTGCAGTTGACGTCGAATAATTATTCTGCACAGGCTGCGTTGTGTTTGCAATTGGCAGTGTTGAAGTGGCCGCTACCGGGGTTCCCGTGTCTCCTGCAC
>JAYUDS010000067.1:0-8673 GCA_043739595.1 Candidatus Adlerbacteria bacterium
GTTCCCTGCTGCCCTTGCAACCGTAAATGGCACCAGGAACATAACCGCAGCTGCTATGAGCGCCGCAAGGGCAAGTGCACTAGTTGTCGTATATTGTAGCGTTTTCATATTTGAGCCGGGTTAATGAATAAGTATTAACGAGTGTTGTGGCTTGTGCGAACTGAATAGTTTGTGCGCAAACCGGTGTTTGAGTTGGTGCTTTGGTTAGAAGTCTGGCTGGCAGTAGGATTTACGGTACCGCAGCCATTTGCTACTGGGCAGCTCGGCGTAGTGTTTGGGAAGTTACTGTATGAACTGCTTACTCCTGTGTAGTTTGCGTAATAATTTGATGGCGTATAGGTGGTTTCTGAATGTGTTGGTGTGAAGTTGGAATAGTAGTTTGTAGGACTGATGTTTGTCTTAATGGTGGTTGGGCTGTAGTTAGAGAAGTACTTGAACGGATTGTAGTTGTAGGTGTAGTTCGAAGGCGTAAAAATGTTGGTGTAGTCGTACGGAGCATATGTCGAGGTGTAGTTCGAAGGCGCGTACACTTCGTTGGAATTGTATGGAGCATAGGTTGAGTTGTAGTCCGAAGGCGCGTACGCAGAGTAGCTGTTTGATGGAGCGTAGACATCGTTGTAGTTAGATGGAGCGTACGTTGAGTTATTGTACGAAGGAGTGGTGTAGTTTGAGTAGTCGTACGGGGCGTACGAGTAATTATCGTACGAGGGAGGAGTGTACGAGTAATTATCGTATACAGAATTGGTTGTGTACCCATAGTCATACGTAGGGTTCGTCGTATAGCCGTAGTCATACGTAGGGTTAGTAGTGTACCCATAGTCGTAACCACAACATGCACTTTGTGCATGCGCCACCTCAACTGAGAGAGTGCTGCTGACCGGGATTACGATTGCAAAGGCAGCCACAATAAGGCCCGCCACTGCGATTTTTAAGGCTCCAAGCACCGAATTAACTGGCTTTTTCATACAATAAATAACTCTACTTGTAAATAATATTAACGAAAGAATCCTAGCATGACGCATACTAGGTGTCAAGCGTCGTTTGTGCATACACTTACAGGAGATACGTCTTTGGTATGCACGTAAAAAAATAACCGCCGCTCAATTACGAGCGGCGGTCTAGTCTGGTCTGGCACGGCTAATTGAAGTGGAAACGAGTTACTTTGGTTCCGGTTTTGGATCCGGGGTCCCAGGCTTTTGTTCGATATCAATACCTGGGCCGACGACTACCCGACTTCCTGGAGCCAGTGGAATGATTCGGTTGTCGTTATTTCCGCTTCCGAAGGCAGTACTCCCGTGGTCTGCACTGACTCTTGGCGCACAAGGGTCGCACTGTTTAGCCTTTGGCGTAGGGGGCTTTCCGGCCTTGTCTGCGTCCGGGTCGGCATGAGTAAAGTTTGCTACTGACCCAGCTTCAAACTTATAGACCGTGTTACCGCTGTTGGAGTGTCCGAAGGCTATACTGCCACCGTCTGCATTGACGGTTGGACCGCTGCAGGTGTCGCAACGACGAACGTGTTTGGGAAGCGCGGGCTTCTCTACCACTTCCGGCGCAGGTCGGGCTCGTTCTACCCGCGGTGGCGGGGCAACAATTGTCACTCCCCCGCTCGACTCTTGTTTGCAGCAGTCTTGCGGGGGCGGTGCTGAAGCAACGCAGCAACGCGTCGTTTTGGTAACGTTGCACGTCGCATTTGAACCGGGAAGATAGTCCCCATTTGATTGGTCGCATGGGTACACGTCTCCTTGTTCTGGGGGCGGCTGCAGAGTTCCAAACATGCTTCGCGGCATTCGCACCGGACCGAAGTATTTCAACCCGGACTGGGGTGCCTGCCGGTAGCTATCTTGCTGATAGCTCGCAGGCTGGTACGGTGGTGCCGCGGCTTGTTGTTGCTGAGGACAATATCCTGCCTCTTGTGTTGTGGGGTTGACACATGGTCCGCATGCGTTTGCTCCAACGACTGATTCGCACAGTACTAAACCTGGCGATTTTGCCGCCGCACGCTGCTGGGGAGACATGCACGCCGCAAGAAGGAGGCCTGCAAACATTGGCAGACACCATCTGAGGTATCTCATTTTTTTAACCTTTCATAGCAATGAACGCTGGCGGGATTATAAGAGAAAAAAGAAAAAAGTCAAGCCTTCTTGTGGTAGGCCTGACTTTTTGAGTGTTCGATAAATTATTTTGCCTCAAATATTTGCACTTTTGGTTTTGGTGCATTTTTTAATTTTTCTACCTCTGTGGCAAGTGCCACTAGTTTTGTATCTAAGTCGGCATACTGCTTTGAAAGTGCAACTAACGCCGGATTGGGTACTCTTTCCCCATTTTCTACCATGGTTGGCGCCGGGGCTTTTTCAAGTTTTTCTACTCTCCGCAAAAGCTCGTTATGCTCAGTGACCGATACGGCGTCGAGTATTACACCCGATGACGCCTTTTCAGCGGGTACTACATTTTTTTTAGCCAAGTCATTTGCAGTACGAACTTCTTCCCTCAGCTTTCGCACATCTCCTTCAAGAACAGCAGTGCGTTTAAGAACCGGGTCAAGCTGCAGAGAGGATGCGCTTACCGAACTTTCCGTTTTTGTCTCATCCACATACAATTTGGTATACGCAAGCCAGCTTACAAAGAAGACGACACAGAGGATAACGACGGGGACAATAATCTTTGCCAGAGACCATGTGGGGGTTTTTAAGAGCCGCTCGTCATCTGCTGCCACCTTCTTTTCAAACGCCGCTTTAAGCTCTTGAAACTCAGACGAAAGGTCTGGTGTGGGCTTTTTCGCTTCTAGCTCAGCCAGCTTTTCACCCAGCTTGGTGACCATTTCGCGCAACGCCGCATAATCGTGCTGCTCCAGTGCATCAAGTCGTGGAGTAATCGCCTGCGCTTGTTCTTGAAGCATGGTCTGGAGTTCATCCAGGCCATCAAGTATTTCTCTTGTGCGCTGTAGTTCCTCTTCCAAGGTCATAGAAGTGTCCTTTCATGGTGTGAGTACGAGGCTGCACGCAAAGCCTTATCTGGTAAGAAAATACTGATATTTTGACACTTTGTCAATTCCTACTTTATGTACGTTCCTACCAAGTCTGAAGTAACTACAAACCGATTGCTCTTGGTTGCAAAAGAGTCACAAGTCACCAGTGTCAGGTGTCGGCCGTTTTGAGGCAGTTCAATGATGTCGGTGGTGGCGTCGGCAACGCGGACGCCGGTCACGCTGTATTGGTATTCAGTCCCGCCCGAGTAGACACTGATAATATCGCCATTTTTGAGATTCTGGATGCCGTCAAACGCCTTGTATGCCTGGTTGTGCACTATGGGCAAGTAACTCGAGTGGCCAAACAAAAGCATGGTGCCGTCTACACCTAAAAGCGCCGACGACGGGTAGCGCACCGCACCTTTCAGGAGCTCGCGGTCGAGATCCTCAACATCGGTAGAATCTGGGTTACTGATACTGGCACCCAAACCAATTTTTTTTATAGATATTTTAACTGGCGCCTCTATGCCACCAACTGGAGTTTGCACAGAAACGCTTGAGTCTGGCGTTGACGCGACCGGCGCTACTGCGGCTGTCGGCGTTGGCTGTGCGTAGGTGGTGGTTTGAGTAATTTCTGCGGCGTGAGTGCCCGGTCGGTCAGGTGTTGCACCGACCAGAGCCAAAAAACCAAACGTAATAAAAAACAGTACGGCAAACGCAATAGCGAAGGAGTCACTTCGCGCTTCTATCTCTTTTAGGATGCCTTTTTTGCGTGCCATGGGTGTCAGCCGCACAAGCGGGTTTCCCTTTTGTACCATATTTTACGTCTATTGACAATGTTACTAGTACGTGATAAGATACCGCCATGTCAGAAAAAACAAGTTTTAAAGACTCTGCGCTCCGCGCGGTCGCAATTATAGGCCTTATTGCAATTTTGGTGCTCGGGGCATGGGGCATTATCCAACTTGTCGTGGGGTTGCCCGACTTTTTTAATAATATCGGCCAGGGAACAAGTTCCAAAACAACCACCTCCTCGTCCGAGCAGGTAGTTTTGAGCGCTCCTTCTGTGGTCACCGCTGCCCAGCCGTTCACACTTTCATGGGCGCACAAAAATGCAAGCGGGAACTACGGGTTTGCTATCTCCTACTCATGTGCGAGCGGTCTTATGATAGCCGCACCAGTGCCAACCGGCCAAATGCAGTTGGTACCTTGTGGTACGCCTTTTAACTTCACGAACGCAAAGGATACCGTGCAGCTTATCCCTGTCCTCCCAAACAACGTAGTACAAAAACAGGTTACCACCACCTTTACCGTAGTAGCGAACCGTCTTTCTGATGGTGCGGTTACTTCGACCGGTTCAAGCTCGAGCGTCACAGTAGTTCCTGCAGGACACACTGCAACTACAGGTACTACCGCTACAACTCCAACTCCAACTCCAACTCCTACTGCTACACCAACACCAACCCCTTCAGCACCCGTCGCTGCCTACACTCCGTCTGGCCGAACGACTAACTTGTATGGAGCTCCTGATCTCTCGACTCGCATCTTGACCATTACCCCAGTTGGTTCCCGCGTTTCAGTACGCTTTGAAGTCAGCAACACGGGCACGAATGTTGCAGAGTACGGCTGGGAGTTCAATGCGCAGCTTCCACTTAACCCGACCTATACGTACGTTTCTAAGCCACAGCAAAAGTTGTATCCTGGCGACCGTATCGTATATACACTCGGCTTTGATGCACCAAACTCGCAAGGTGCAAACTGGAACAACAGCAACTCCTACACCAACTGTAACTACTCTCAAGGGTACAGCAACACCTACGGCTACGTGCAGACTCCAAACCAAGGCTGCACATCTGGCGGATACACCTCCGGCAGCAATGTCTTCTCGGTGACTGCAGACCCGCAGAACCTGGTCTTGGACCCTAACCGCGAAAACAACACGGCATCAGCTTCACTCACCTACTAAGAAACACTCACAAACATAAAAACCCGCTCCAGCGTAGAGCGGGTTTTTTTGTTTGTGTTAAATATCGAGGTTGGCGAGCTTCGCGTTGCTTTGGATGAAGGTTTTGCGAGACGAGACATCTTCACCCATAAGAATGTCGAAGACTCGGTCTGCGTCTACCGCGTCATCGACAGAGACTTGTTTGAGTACGCGTTTTGCTGGGTCCATAGTCGTTTCCCAAAGTTCGTCGGGGTTCATTTCACCCAAACCTTTATAACGCTGGATGTGGATTTTTGGCTTACGGGACTTTGTTTCTTCTGCAGCCGCTTCAGCTTCGGTCGCTAACTCTCCTTCTTCAGACTCTTCTGGTTCGCCTTCAACTGCGTCTGCTGCGTCCTTGCCGAGGAATGTTACTTTCTCTTCGTCAGTGTAGGCATACATGACTTCTTTGCCGCGCTTAATTTTGTACAAAGGCGGTTGCGCAATATACAGGAACCCACCTTCTATAATTGGTCGGAAATGGCGGAAGAACAATGTCAAAAGAAGCGTCCGAATGTGCGCGCCGTCAACGTCGGCATCGGTTGCAATAATTATTTTGTGGTAGCGAAGTTTTGAAAGGTCAAAGATATCGCCAATGGCCGTACCCATCGCAAGGATGAGATATTTGATTTCCTGGCTGGCAAGCATTTTGTCGAGGCGCGCCCGCTCGACATTGAGGATTTTGCCGCGAAGCGGGAGTATGGCCTGGGTACGTCGGTCACGCCCTTGCTTGGCCGAGCCGCCTGCCGAGTCGCCCTCTACGATAAACACTTCTGACTCTGCTGCGTCTTTGCTTTGGCAGTCAGACAACTTACCTGGCAGACCAAACCCTTCGAGTGCGCCTTTACGCAGCACTGAGTCTTTGGCAGCTTTAGCCGCTTTGCGTGCCTTAAGCGCAAGAATTGACTTGGAGATGATAGCTCGTGCATCGTCTGGACTTTCTTCAAGAAATGTCGAGAAGGTTTCGGCAAATATAGCATCCACTGCCCCGCGTGCCTCCACTGAACCCAGCTTACCTTTGGTCTGGCCTTCAAACTGGATTTCTCGCAGTTTGACCGAAATAACAGCCGTGAGACCCTCGAGCACATCGTCACCCGTAAAGTTCTCTTCATTATCCTTCAGCGCATTACTCTTGCGAGCATATGCGTTGAGCGTGCGCGTTAGAGCGGTTCTAAAACCAGTAATGTGCGTGCCGCCTTCCAGGTTGTAGATGTTGTTGGCAAACGGGTATACGCGCGAGGTGATGTCGTCCACATATTGGAGCGCAATTTCCACTTCCACACTGTCTTTCTCTGTGCCGCCGGGCGGGATAAAACCTTTTTCAGTATAAAAAATATTTTTGTGGACCGGTTTTTGGTAGCGGTTGTGGAAGGAAATAAGCGAGCGTAAGCCTCCTTCAAAGTAAAAGGTTTGCGATGGCGAATCTGAAAGCAGACTACGGATATAGAGTGACTTGCCCGGCTCAGGCAATTTTACACTGCTCTTACGCGCATCAATGATGGTGATCCGGAGACCTTTCACTAAATACGCCTGCTCGCGCAAGTGTGAGACTATTTTTTCAAAGTCAAAGTCGGTGGTGTTAAATATGGTTTCGTCTGGGGTAAAAGAAATAACCGTACCGTGGAGCTTTGACGAGCCGACCTTTTTGACCGGACTTTTCTTTTTGCCGATGGAATATTCCTGCATATGAGCCCCACCATCGCGGTGCACCTCGGCAAGCAGGAACGTTGAGAGCGCGTTAACCACCGAGGAGCCTACACCGTGCAAACCGCCCGAAACTTTGTACCCATCACCACCGAATTTACCTCCCGCATGGAGCGTGGTCATGATTGTTTCAAGCGCAGATACTTTAGTTGCTTTGTGGATGTCGACTGGGATACCGCGACCGTTGTCGGCGGTGCGCACAATATTGCCGGGCAGCAGAACTACTTCGATGTCGTCGGCAAAGCCGCCCATCGCTTCGTCGCGCGAGTTATCAAAAATTTCCCACACCAAATGGTGCAGGCCGTCAACACCAGTGGTACCGATGTACATGCCCGGGCGGCGGCGAACAGCCTCGAGCCCTTCCAGCACAGTGATCGAAGAAGCATCGTAGTTACTCTTTGGTTCTGTTTTTTTCTTTGCTTTTTCTGCTGCCATGAATATAAATAGAGCCTTTCGGCTTGTGGCTTTATTGTATCAAATTTTCAGACTCAATGTAACCCATGAATCCCCAAAAAAAGCTTGCGAAACAACCTTTTTGTGGCCAAATACTAGCGGATCTCGAACTCTTGCGCTTTAAGCTTAGTGTAGACCTTTTCCATAATTGAGTTCACCTCCTCGTCGGTAAGAGTCCTATTAAAAGATTGGAAAATGAGTCGATATGCAAGCGATGTTCTAGTATCCCTTTGGAATTGATCCAAGAAGTTAATTGTAATCTCAAGATTCGAGCCTGCTATAGCTGAATCAATTGTATCTAAGAAATAGCTCGGAAACCTATCCAATTCAATACCGTCCGGTATCCAAAACGCGACATCGCGAACTATATAGGGGTATTTTGAGTAGAGTTCGTAGCGGTCGGTTTGCGAGAGCTCGAGCTGGTCATATGTATCTGGAGATAAAAGATTTTCAACGATATAACTTAAATCAATCTCGACGATGGATGTTACACCCAAAGGTCCTGACGCGGTTACATTTGGTTTTAATTTTTGAGTGCCCAGTTCTTTATCTAATTCCTTAATAAAATCTGCTACGCTTAACTGTTTTTTTACTTCCTCGACAGCAAGACCTATGCAAAGAATTTCTCTACCAAGACGCCAAACAATACCGATTTCAAACAAACGAACCTGAGAGATTTTCAATAAATCTTTGTTGCGTTGGTTTCGAGTTAGAGCGTCTTGCAAGCCAGATATTAACGAATCTCTCATATAAGGTTTTACTCCGTCCACTTTATTAAGCACGACCCGCTCACCTTGGTCGGCAAATACTGAAGTAAAGACTTCAGAAAAGCCTCGCACAGTCAAAAACTCTCGTATTTTCTCTGACCAATAAAAGTTCTTATTTATCTCAATGGGTTGATTCAAAGGCGGCAGCTCTTTTGGCAAGACATGGTCGTAGCCCACAATGCGACCAACCTCTTCCACTAAGTCTTCAGGAATCTCTAGGTCGAGCCGCTCACTCGGCACCACGACTTCAAACACTCCTCCCACTTCTTTATATCCAAACCCGAGCCTTTGAAAAACATCGGCGACCTCAGCGCCAGTGAGTGTTACCCCGAGCACTCGGTTTATTTTTTCGACCGAAACACCGGCTGTTTTCTTTTCCTGAGGATGAGGGTAGACGTCGACAACACTAGTTAGTTCGCCGCCAGCGAGGTCGAGGATCATGTTCACGACAGCACGCATACCGTGTGCTGCGAGCTCGGGTGAGATTACTTGTTCAAACCTTGTGGAGGCATCGGTGCGAAGTTTTAAAGCCTGTGCGGTCTTTCGCGTCGAGACGCCGTCGAAGTTTGCAGACTCAATAATTATGTCCGTTGTTGCCTCTGTTACCACCGCCGGCATGCCTCCTTTAACGCCTGCAACGCCAATCACCTTCTGCAGATGGGCACCTTCTGCACCTGATGCAATGACTAACACAGACTCGCTAAGTGTGTATTCTTTTTCATCCAGGGCGATCATTTTTTCACCAGATTTTGCAACACGAACCGAGATAGTATATATACCGTCCTTAGCTTGGAGTTTCC
>JAYUDS010000068.1:0-8627 GCA_043739595.1 Candidatus Adlerbacteria bacterium
TTCATCCAAAAGATGACCTGCGAGGAAGCGCATTCCATATACGTAACTTATAGCACTCTGCTGTGCACGTCAAATAATTCTGTGGATTACGCGTGCCACCGTCCAAAAATACCGCTCGGGAGACATCTATTCGATCCTTTTTCTTCAATAAGAAGGTCTCCACATTCAACAGCTCCGCCAGTTCTTTGTTTAAATCGCTCAAGATTGTACGCCAGAGCTAATGGTGAATAGCCTGCGGCATAGCCGCTGATAAGTACAAAAAGTGGAGTATCTGAAAGAAGTTTTTGCGAAAGTTCCAATAACTCTAAGAGATTTTCCTCTATTTTCCATAATTCATCCTTAGGACCGTGGCCAAACGCCGGCGGGTCCATGAGGATAGCATCATACGTATTACCCCGCTTTACTTCCCTTCTCAGAAAGGTGAGCACATCATCTACTATCCAGCGAATAGGCGCATCTCCCACACCCGACAAATCAGCGTTTTCTCGAGCCCACGAAACAGCCGTTTTAGATGCGTCCACATGAGTTACTTGCGCGCCCGATTGAGCAGCAACGATTGTTGCCCCACCAGTATAGGCAAATAAATTTAAAACTTTTACTGAATTGGAGTTAGATTGGGCATATTGGGTATGCATCCACTCCCAGTTAGCTAGTTGCTCTGGGAAAATGCCTGTGTGTTTAAAAGAGGTTGCACGCAGATTAAACCGTATAGCACCGAACAATATTTCCCATTGACGCGGAAAACCTTCTTTCGTATGCCACACGCCTTCTCTACCTGTACGTTCATACGAACCATCTGCGTTCAACCACTCCTCAACAGCAAGCTTTTTAGGCCACAATGCCTGCGGATCAGGACGTGCCAGCACAATTGACCCGAATCTTTCGAGTTTTTCTTCTTCACCGGAATCCAAAAGTTCATACTCCTTCTGAGGCTTACAGACAAGATTTGTTCTTTCCATATTAGTCGGGCCGCCGAGAATCGAACTCGGTCAGTCTGCTCCCAAAGCAGATGTACTACCGGTATACTACGGCCCGTTATTATCACTTTACCATAAACTAACAAAATGTCTTTTTATGTCTTTGACTAAAATATATTCTCGAGAATGTCTATTCTTGCTTTTTGGGTTGCTAGATCTATATACACACAAGCTAGATCAATTTGCCAATCAATTTCTTTATCAGGCTCATGTTGTATGAGATACGTTTGGATGGCTCGGTTTAAACGCCGGATCTTAGCATAATGCATATTTTCTTCTGGCCTAAATCCCCCTCTTCCCGGTTCACGTGTAACTGACTTCACTTCAATAAAGTGAAGTCTAGAGTTTTTTTTAGTCACAATATCGATTTCACCCCATGGTTTCAAGTAATTTCGGCATACAACTTGAAATCCTTTTTCAAACAAATACTTACAAACCAAGTCCTCGCCCAAGTCTCCAATAGTTCTTTTTTGCGTCTTAGCCATTACAGGTATTCAGCTATGGTTCACATGAAAACTGTTTCACGAGAAACATATTAAAATGTTACTGATATTTTTTTGTCCTTTATACACATGTCCCCAAGGTTATCCACACATATTCCTAAAAAAGCCTTATTCCTGCGTTGGATTTTATCCCCAAATTGTCTTTGAGAATACCGGAAAGGCTTTTACTCTCTGTATTTTCAATTTTTCGTAACAGACAAGCTTTTTGCTTATGTGCCCTAATTATGTGCGGCCAGGGAGAATCGAACTCCCGTCTACTCCTTGGCAAGGAGTCGTCATACCACTAAACTACGGCCGCTTTTTGAACTTACTGAATATAGCATATTCTTGTGGCCACGGATAATCCTGTTGCAATAGGATTTCTGCGGCCCCGACTCGCGGTTTCGCTTGCTAGCGAAACATCGCTCCGTCTCGCACCAGTACACAAAAATCTGCCTTAAGGCAGTTTTTTGGTCTGGTGCGCCCGGCAGGATTCGAACCTACAACCCCTTGGTTCGAAGCCAAGTACTCTATCCATTGAGCTACGGGCGCAAAATTTATGCTGAGCTACACCACAAACCCGGGTGTAGTGGTAGAATTGTGCCATGCAAATCTCTCGCAGCCAAATACCATCTGAAATACTACAAGTAACTGACAAAATTGAAAAGGCGGGTTTTGAAGCATGGCTGGTCGGGGGATGTGTACGAGACTTATTTTTAGGCAGGAAACCTAAAGACTGGGACGTTACCACTAACGCAACACCTGCGGATATTCAGGGATTATTTGAAAATACTTTTTATACCAACGAGTATGGCACTGTCGGAGTAGTAAACGACAAAACCTCCGATGAGTCACTGAAAGTGGTTGAAACGACGCCGTACCGCACAGAAGGGAACTACAGCGACGCAAGACGACCAGACAGTGTTGCCTTTAGCCCACACATAGAAGATGACCTCAAAAGAAGGGACTTCACTATTAACGCATTGGCTTTTAGTCCGTCTAAAGGACAATTAATTGATCTTTACGACGGTATAAAAGACATATCGGACAGTCTGGTACGTGCAGTTGGGGAGCCCGGTGAGCGATTTATAGAAGACGCTCTTCGTATACTTCGCGCTGTACGTATTTCTGCCGAGTTGCATTTTTCCATAGAAGAGGGGACAGAGCGAGCTATGAAGGAGAGCGCCCAGCAACTCGAAAAGATCTCGAAAGAACGAATCCGAGAGGAATTTATACGGATAGTGAATTCCGGACAGCCGATGAAAGCGTTAGTTTTGAGCCAAAAAATAGGAATTTTAAAATTTATTGTTCCAGAACTTGAACAAGGGATAGGAATAGACCAGAACCAAGCGCACAGCTTCGATGTATATGAACACAATCTTCGAGCTATTCAGCATGCTGCAGACAAGGAGTGGAGCTTTGAGGTACGCCTTTCAGCGCTACTACATGATATTGGGAAACCAGCTGCGCGTCGCTGGTCTAACGAAAAAAAAGACTGGACGTTCCATGGACACGAGGTCGTGGGTGCAAAAATGACCCGGAAAATCCTTGATAACTTAAAGTTTTCAGGTGAAACAGTAGTTACTATACAAAAAATGGTTCGTTGGCATATGTTTTTTTCCGATCCGGACAAAGTTACCCTCTCAGCTGTACGTCGCACCATACGCAACGTTGGACGTGAAAACATCGAAAAACTTATAGAGCTGCGTATTTGCGACCGCATAGGCACTGGCAGACCTAAGGAACAGCCGTTTAGACTTCGAAAATACCACTCCATGATAGAGCAGGCGTTACACGACCCGCTGTCTGTAGCTATGCTTGCCTTGGATGGTAAGCAACTGATGGAGGTTACACATGAAAAGCCGGGACCCAAGATAGGTTGGACCCTGCATGCGTTACTTGAAGAAGTGCTGGACGACCCGACGCGCAACACACAAGAGTATCTCTCAAAGAAAGCTGCTGAGCTGTTGCTTTTACCTGACGAGGAGTTACAAGCACTAGGGAAAGAAGGGAAAGAAAAAAAAGAGGAAAAAGAGGAAAAAAATACAAAGGACATACGAAAAAAATACTTCGTAGATTAGTTTTTAACTAGAATGTCCTTAATAATTACGTTGTCCACAGCTTGTCCTTTACATTGTCTTTTATAAAAGTATTCTTACTCACAGAGACAAACTAATTCAAAGACATCCATTGCCCTGTGGTGTTAAAAAATTAGTCACAAAGTTCCTTGATCCATCGACACGTGTCGTGTGCTATCTTTTGAGCCAAATTGCCCTAAGTATTAGTCCTCCTCAAACTACAAAAAATTAAAAGAGGTACTTAAAAGTAGAGTAAGTTCGCCGAAAAGACGTAAGCACACATAATAAAAGCCTTCGACTATCAGTAAATACAATCTCCAATCTGATACCGGAGGTTTTTTGCTTTCCAAAATTTCTCTACACAAGTTCGAGTGTGACAGGGCAGTGGTCGGAGCCCATGACTTGGGAAAGTGTTTCAGCTTTTTTAATGCAGGTTTGAAGAGCTCGAGAAGCAAAAAAGTAGTCTATACGCCAGCCAACGTTACGCTCACGAGACAGGGCAAAGTGGCTCCACCAGGAATAGTGGCCTTTTCCTTTGGTAAAGAGACGGAAGGTGTCGACAAAGCCGGCTTTTATAATAGTGTCTATACCTTCGCGCTCTTCGTTTGTGTAACCATGTTCGCCTTCGTTGGCCTTTGGATTGGCCAAGTCCTCGGGCGTGTGGGCGGCGTTGAGGTCGCCACAAAAGATGACCGGCTTCTCTTCCTCGAGCTGTTTCATATAGGCCAGGAAGGCCGGGTCCCACTGCTCGTGGCGGAGTTTCAGCCGGCTCAGGTCGGGCTTGGAGTTTGGGGTATAGACTGACACGACATAAAACTCGTCGAGCTCGACGGCAATGATGCGGCCTTCATCATTCGGGTCTCCGTAAGGATCTTCATTAAACCCAAACTGCTCGTGAATCTCTTGAGGGAAACCATATGCAACGGAATGCACATTTAGCCCATTCACACCTGCTTTATTTGTCTTTGTTCTAACAAAGACTGCTACACCACTGTAGCCCTTCTTCTTGGCCGAGTGCCAATATTCCTCATAGTCGGGCAAATCTATCTCCGCCTGACCTTTTTCGGCCTTTGTTTCCTGCAGGCATAACACGTCGGGCTTGAACTCTTGTATAAAAGGCAAAAACAGCCCTTTCTTATGCACCGCCCGTATGCCATTCACATTCCAAGAGATGAGTTTCACCCAGACACTATACCAAAAAGTAAAGGTAACTTGGAGACTGCTTACAATATTCTTCAAGCGTCCGATCGAAAAAATACTTGAAAAGCTGCATGAAGGAGTTGTAGAAGAGTGATTATTTTCTCCGCTTACCGTGGAAGGCTTTGTGGACTTCCAGGAGGTGTTTGTCGGTGACGTGGGTGTAGACCTGAGTGGTGGCAATGTTGGAGTGGCCAAGGAGTGCTTGGACTGAGCGGAGGTCGGCGCCGTTTTCGAGCAAATCAGTCGCAAATGAGTGGCGGATAACGTGGGGAGTCACTTTTCGGGTGATGCCAGCCTTTACAGCATATCGCTTAACGATGCGCTCGACCGAACGCGGGGTGAGCCGCAAGTCTTTTGCGTTTTTTGAGCCTTTACCGTATTGAATGAAAAGAGCACTGTCCACGTCGCCGCGCTTGTCGAGGTAGGCCTTAATACAGGCCTTCGCTTCCGACGAGAGGAAGACAACACGAACTTTTTCGCCTTTGCCACGTATGGAGAACTGGTCGCGCGTGAGGTCGAGGTCGCGGTTAAGGCTGCACAGCTCAGAGACGCGCAAACCGGTCGAAAAAAGAAGCTCGAGCATGGCGGTATCTCGCAAAGAAATGAGTTTATCTGCTTTACTACCGCTTACCGCGACTTGCGAAGGGGAGCGCAGTAAACGCTCCAGCTCGTCTGAAGACATGAGGTCGAGGTCACGGGCGCCCACTTTTGCCAATTCTATGCGCTCTGGGTTGAGCGACTCGATTTCACGCTTGCGTAGGAACTTAAGGAAGGCTCGCAGCGAGATCATGTAGTAGTTTTGGGTCTTATGCTTCATGGTGCCGGTCGTACCAGGCTGGCGGTTGAGATGCAAACGAAACTCGCGCACCATACGCTCGTCGAGCTTTGCAGGGGAAGCAACTTTAGTATGATTCAGGAAGCGGGAGAGGTAGCGGTCGTAGTTTTCGACAGTTTTGAGGCTTCGTCCCTTTTCTATTTCTAAATACTCCAAAAACTCGGTTTTGAGACGCTGAAGTTCAGTTGCTGCCATGTATAAGTAGTATATCTCAGAAGATCAGTCCGGAGAGGGAATTTGACAAAATATTATTATTTGATATAATGTTTTACAAACGGTTCTTCCACATCAAAAGCAAAAGGGACGCGCTATGCACGCTCTTAAAGACTGGGTTATAAGAGTTTTTTGCTTCATTTTTATACTCATACTAGCTTCTCTGCAGCTACACACGCCTTCACCGCCCCAACAGACACTTTCTCTCGCTGAGAAAGAAATAACGTGTCTTAAACGGAACATCTACGAGGAGAGTCGGGGAGAGGGCAAGCTTGGTCAGCAGCTTGTCGCATACATCACGGTGCAACGTTCTTTAGAACCAGGGTATGGGGGAAATACGGTGTGCGACGTGGTGTATGCTCAGATGGGTGTATACAAAGCAGTGCAGTTTTCGTGGACCACCTCCACTACTGCAAAAAGTGCGCCAAGAGACCCTGTGGCATATGAGCTTGCTCAGAGGTACGCTGTCGAGGCTCTCACAAAAGGAGGTTCACCAGACCCAAGGTTCACCCACGCAAGGTTTTATTTGAATCCACGCGATGCCGACCGAAGTAATGTGTGCAAGTTTAAAAAGAACTATGTCCATGTTGGTGACGTGGAAAGCCACAGCTTTTATCGGCTCCGACAAAAGTACGACCCTGCACCGCTAACCGAAGTGCAGATAAGGGAATGCCGACCGGTAAGAATGGCATCAACACCACCACTACCCCTTCCGCCGCCTCCGCCGCCAAAACCCCCGAAAATGAAGTTGCACAGGGTCGACTGAACCCAAACCGCGCCTCAAAAAGGCGCGGTTTTCCCTTGTACAGTGCAAATTATGAAGTGGCCCAGTCCCCCTTGCAAAAACCGGCGGGTTGTGATACGATACACACATGCTGACCAAGAAGAAAAAGGAGAAAGTCATCAAAGAGGCTGGCGTCCATGAAACGGACACTGGCTCTCCTGAGGTCCAAATCGCTATTTTAAGCAAGCGCATTGAGGAGCTTACTTCGCATTTGAAGAAAAATACGAAAGATAAGCACTCACGCCGCGGTCTTTTACAAATGGTTGCAGACCGACGCACGCACATGAAGTATTTGGAAAAAAACTACAAAAAGCGCTTTAACGCGGTAGTTAAGAAGCTTTCGCTCAAGAAATAAGAAGACTTCATATTTCTCTTTTTTGTACACGTGGGTTCTGTAAAGTTCAAACCATTTGCTCGTGACTCTCGTATATATAGCCTGGGCTATCATACGATGAATGCCGTTCCGAATTAAAGGAGTTTTTTAATTCTTTTCTGTACTCGGGTATACTTAGGTCAGCGATTTTTATTCGTCTTTTGTAATTATTTCTTTTGCATTCTTCGTGGAGAGAAGAATTTTAATTAGAAAAGCTAAATTGTTCATTGTATGGCAATAATCAAACACAAAAACCAGCGCGTCGGTATTTTTATAGACACGCAAAACCTGTATCACAGTGCTAAAAATTTATATAAGTCTAAAGTAAATTTTGGTGCTGTTATGAAAGAAGCGCTTAGCGGTCGCGTGCTCATACGCTGCGTTGCTTACGTTATACGGACCGAATCTGAAGAAGAAAAAGGGTTTTTTGAAGCCTTAAACAAAAACGGTATCGAAACGAAAGTAAAAGATATACGTATTTTTGCCGGTGGCGCTAAAAAAGCCGATTGGGACCTTGGCATGACTATCGATGCTATTGCGATGGCTGACAAGCTCGACACGGTGGTGCTCGCGACTGGAGACGGCGACTTTGTTCCCTTAGTGGAGTATCTTCGAAACCACGGCTGCCAAGTAGAGGTGATAGCATTCGGCAAATCGGCCTCTGGCCAATTGCGAGAGATAACTGACGACTTTATAGACTTGTGCGACAACCCGCGCAACTACCTCATAGGGTACCGTGGCGAAGGGAAGAGTCGTTTTATACCTGGTCTCGCTTCGCTTACCGGCTCTACCGAAGAGGGGATAGATGTCGGGACCGAGATCTACGAGGACGAAACTCCAGAGTAACGTTAACTCATACAAAAAGAAGAACGCCACCCATTCGAAGGTGGCGCTTTTTGGTATCATACAGTGCGTTTGCGTTGCAGATACAGTTTGAATGGTGAGCATACCACAAAGAATAGGGGTCTAACCCAGAACAAGATCGTGTTCAGGAAAAACAGCAACACGAACGTGGGTCCGAACCAGATGAGTGCTTGGCCCCAGACTGGGGAGTAGCCTAATCCTTCAGCTACCTTGCCTCCAATTCCGGTTACAACGGCTGGATGTTTTATAGCAACATACCCCATTGCAACAGCTCCAGTGTAAACAGCAGCTTTAGGCATGATGGCGAGTGCTTTTACCGTAAGTCCGTACTTAACACCCACCAGACCAAGTTTTGCAGGAAGCAACACCAACTTGGCGATGCCAACAAGGCCTAAGGTATCGAGCCCAACCTCGCCTATGTCACCAAGTGTGACTTCTTCGCCGGTTCTCATCTTTCGTTCAGTCCTCTGGAAACCTCCAGTGGTGAATTGTCCGAATGAAGAAAGCGCGGTCACGCTATCAAGCCGACGTGCCTTTTGTTGTGAGTCGATTGCAAACCTTTGCAAGAAGTCATTGCGGAAGGTAATGATGTTTTCAATCATCTTCTTTCCACACTCTTGCGGCTCAAACTTCTTTGAGGTTTCGGGTGCTTTGTCCGCAAACCATTTGGAAACAATATCTCCGAATCTTTTTTCAAGATCCAAATAACTGTCGCCGCCTTCGAAGCAGATGCCGATGATGGGGAAGGTTTGGTTGTGTCCAAAATCAAACATCATTTTTTTGAAGTCGGACTCTTCCCCATACAATGCAAACAGACGTGG
>JAYUDS010000069.1:0-3369 GCA_043739595.1 Candidatus Adlerbacteria bacterium
AAAGGCCACGGTCGGCTACCGCATTCAGATCTCAGACCTTCAGGAAGCAGGCACTGACTACACCAACACGCTGACCTATGTGGCGACGCCGACGTTTTAAAAATAAATCACTTCGTCCACATGTGAGTAATGCGAGTGGATAATAAAACAAAACATGGTACAGTTTGGCAATACTACTGACGTATGAACGACTTTTTTAAGAGGGTGGTGCTCATCGCGTCTGGAACTCTTTTATTGCTGCTCGGCACTGTTTCGTCGGTGCATGCTCAAACAACGCTTGGCCTCCAGCTTAAGCCTGCGGTTGTCGAAGACCAGGTTAACCCTGGTGAGGCGCACCAGTACTCTATTTCAGTTTCGAACGTTTCTAAAGTTGCTGGTAATTTTTATATAAGTGCACAAGATATAAAAGGAGTGGACGACCAAGGTCGACCGGTATTCTCAAACCAAGGGGAAGTGACCGGATATGAGCTTACCTCATGGATAACTCTCCCCCAAAGCACGCTTTCTTTAAATGCAGGAGAAACAAAAACTATTTCTTTTTCGGTTAAAATACCATCGGATGCAAGTCCGGGTTCTCACTTTGCAAGTGTTTTTTTTAGTGACAAGCCAATTGCACCAACGACGTCTGGAACAGGAGTCGGCTTTAACGTGGGGTCCATTGTGAGTTTGCGCATATCGGGCGACATCCGCGAAGAAGCACTCCTGCAGGAATTTTCAACGAGCAAACTTATTTACGCAACAGCCAATGTGGATTTCAGAACTAAAGTGCAAAATTTGGGAAATGTGTTGGTGCAGCCAACCGGTATTATCCAGGTAACTAACATGTTTGGTCGTGAAGTAGCTAAGGTGCCTGTGAACACATCTCTTGCTTCCGTGTTTCCTAAATCAAGCCGGACCTACCCTTCAACCTGGAAGTCAGATGGTTTTGAGTTTGGTAGATACCAGGCGATCGTTAGTCTTGTGTATGGAACTGACGCACGAAAAACAATTTATAGCACTACTTCGTTCTGGGTATTGCCCCTGGTGCCGATTCTCATAGTGCTTGGAGTACTCTTCGGTATAGTACTGCTCGTGTATCTGCTCATGAAGTCATTCATCCGCAACAAACTGCGCGGTATGGGAGTGCCAAATGCAACGCGCGCGGACACAGACTTCTATAAAAAGAAATATCAAAAATCGAGTTCTCGTTTGATTGTGGTTGCAATGGCGGTTCTCCTCGCATGTCTGGTGTTTCTGGTGCTCATGTTCGTAATATTCGCGTAATGCAGGAATTTTTCTATGCGAAAGCGCAAGAGGTATATTAACGCAAGCATGCTTGTGGGCGCAGTACTCTTCTTAGGCATTGGTGCACTTACTTCAACCCCCGCGTCGCTTGAGCGGGGTGCAAGCGATATGTTTGCTGCGGTCGGGGTCAGTATGGCTGTCGCGCCGAACCCCTACAATAGCGTGGCTGACCAGCTCAGCACTAAAGAAAAGCAGCTTGATAAACGTGAGGCAGAGCTCGGGGTAAAGGAAAATGCTGCTACGCCAGGCACACAAAACTCTCAGAGCGCACGCTATGGGTTCTATAGCCTCTGTATGAGCGCAGCATTGTTCGCCCTTGTTGCAATTAATTTCTACTATGACGCAAGAAGGCGGGGTGGGGTAGAGCCAGCACGAAAATTTTCTATCGACCTGCGGTAAATAAAAAAGAGATATAATTGAGTGCAATGAGCTTTCGCCGATTCCTCCCTCTTCTATTTCTTTTCTGTCTTAGTACAGTGCCTGTCCACGCATATGTGATGGACATGGTGAGCGACCTTATTTCTACCTCAATTCCAGCCGTAATCTCGAACCATCGTTTGCAGTTTACGCTTGCAAATACGATACCCCCTTCAGGGAGTATTATCGTTACACTTACTCCCGGAGCATTTACTGTTCCTTCCCAGTTCGACTATACTGATGTGGACTTTGCCGTGTGGGATGGAAGTACTTATGTTGACCGAGCTCTCGCATCAACACCAAGTGCTACAGAAGATGGTGTGGCAGTGGTGTCGGGTACATCAGGTAAAATCACCGTCACTCTGTCTTCGTCTGCAGGCATTCCGGCAGGAAGCCGGGTGCAAATAATACTTGGGCCCAATGCGTCGTTTGGCGTCCAGGGTACAGTATCAATTGTGAACCCAGCGACACAAGGCTCGTATCGTATCGGGCTGGTCACTACAAATAGCACAAACACTCAGATTGACTACGCGACGGCTATGATAGCAACCGTCGACCCGGTGGCGCTTAACGTACCGCTGCAAAACGTACCTCCCACTATCTCGGGGGGTCTCCCAACGGGTGAGTTGGCGGCGGGAACTAAAAATATTGAGTTAGTGTTGTATACGGACCGAACTGCCAGTTGCCGGTATTCAATTGCCTCGGGCACACCGTACGCAAGTATGACTAATTCTTTTTCGCCAAACAAAGGATTGTTTTTTTATACGGTGGTCGGCGGGCATCAGGACGCTACCACCTATACGTATTATGTTCGTTGTATTGGCACACAGGGGGCATCGAATCCCGACGATTACCCCTTAACATTTTCTATAAAGCCCACTCCGTTTTCAAACACTTCGGTGGAACAGGCCGCAGGAAGGCAGTCGGGTAGCGGTAATTTTTCCAACGGCAGCTCAGTGCTGTATCTTTCCACCGCAACCCTTTCTGGTTTTACGTCGCCCGGGAGCGCAGTGCAGGTCTTAAAAGATGGTATTCCTTTTCAAATAGCACAAGCGGGAAGCGATGGCGCGTTTCGCAGTGACGTGTCGGGGCTCGAGCGCGGCACATATACGTTTTTAGTGTATGCAACAGACTCTAAACAGCGAAAATCGGCATCGTATTCGTCGACCATTTCAGTTGGGGCGGGTACCAGCAACACGGTCTCCAACATCACCCTGCCGCCAACAGTCGCCATGGACGTCGACCAAATAGCGGTGGGGGATAAATTGCATGTGTATGGAGAAGCAACGCCAAGCAGCGGTATAGAAGTCACGTTTATCCCCAAGACAGGAGCGCTGAATGATGTTAAAAAATATTTTGCGACGACCACTTCAACCGGTGTCTGGGACATTGCAACCAGTTCGGGAGTACCGAAGGGAACATATATTATCAAAGCGCGTCAGCTATTGGCGTCCACACAAAGTGACTACAGTAACCCAGTGTTTTTGGGCGTTGGCCAAAGCCCTTCTGTGGGCGGGATAGGGAAGTCAGACATCAATGGCGATGGAAAAGTTAACTTGGTCGACTTCTCCATTTTACTTTCAGCATGGGGGCCGGGAAAATCTGATTCGGATCTAAACGGCGATGGTCAGGTGAATCTTGCCGACTTTAGTATTTTTCTATTTAATT
>JAYUDS010000070.1:0-3325 GCA_043739595.1 Candidatus Adlerbacteria bacterium
ACTTGTGACTGTATCAGAGTGGTGGTGAACAGTGAATGAATTTACACGCGCACAGCGCCTGTGAGTCGGTATCCTACACCGCGCACCGTCTCAAAGAGAGCTGAGTCATCGCCATCGTCGTCAGCCAGCTTCTTCCTGAGGTTCTTCATGTGCACATCGAGCACATTGCTCCAGGAAAGGGAGTTGAAGTCCCATACATGGTCAAAGAGCTTTTCTCGAGTAAGTACAATGCCGGGTTCTCGCATAAAACATTCGAGGAGCGAGAACTCCTTTAAGGTAAGGGATATTTCTTTGCCATTTTTTCGGACTACGCGAGTTGAAGTCTCCATTTCGAGGTTCCCAACACGAAGCGTTACAGGAGTTGAGGTCGTAGGGCGACGAAGAACAGATGAAATACGAGCAAGTAGCTCTTCAAATGAAAATGGCTTCACGATATAGTCGTCCGCACCTTTGTTTAGAAGATCAACCTTGTGTTCAGTCTCGTTTCGAGCCGTTAATATTATGATAGGAGTCACAACCCCCTCTTTACGGACAGATTCTGTAATGGTTGCCCCATCAACTCCAGGCAGCATAAGGTCAAGTAAAATAAGGTCATACTCACTACGATAGAGGAGTATGCGATTTCGGGCTTTTTCGCTGTCCGAAAGCCAGTCGACAGCAAAGCCCTTGGCCTCGAGACCTTTTTTAAGAGCTTTAGCGAGCTTCTCCTCGTCTTCAACTATGAGTAAATGCATGGTAAATGTTTTTTTTGATTAGAACTAAATGAACTCGACAGGGTTTAGTATGAAGAAGCTTACATGAAGATTTAAGGAAGTATCTTCATGAACTCATTATATCTTTATTTACCAATATATTCTAGAGTTCAGACTTGAAGAGAGTATGATCTCGGGGGAACAGCCAAAGGCCCAATTTGTAAATTGAAAAAGTGATAAAAAAAGCAGAGAAAACGTCGATACTATAATGTAAGTGGCCCACTAAGACTATTGCGGCGAAGGCTATAGAAGCCAATAAGTAAAAGTACCGCAGCGGTTTTTCATCCCAAAATACTAAAGCTGCCAAAAATGGCATGCCTGTATGGCCTGAAAAGAAAAAATCTGCCCCGAAAAATGCACTAGTGATTGTTTGACCAAAATCTGTAACATGTGGTGCAAAAGGGCCTGTGTGCGTGAGTGAAGTAAAGCATGACCGGATAAGGAAAAAAAGCGCAAGCGTGTTTCCAGCAAAAGGGATACGTTTTGGATGCGTGAAAACGATAAGTGCGCTTACACCGCCCACAAGGAAAGTTCCATATACAAACAGATCGTCCACGTTAACTACAGGGATGTTGGAAAGAATGATGTCGGTGACCGGGTTACTCGCATGTTCAGTTGCAAACTGAATTGCTAAATTATTTATTAGCAAACTTCCTAAAAAAGCTATAACAGAAAACAAAACGGAAAAGAGGTAGTCTTTTTGCGCGAAAGACGCCTTGTAGCGTCGTAGTAGCTCCCGGTACATGTCCTGTCATAATAGCTTGGTATAAGGCTATTCTTATCCACACTTGACACATCCCCCTCATTTGTTACACCTATACATAGGACTGTTCTTCATGTCCTCGTCATCCACAACCTAGATTGGAATTGGGTTATGAGTTATACACAATTCTCGCCTTCCTCCTTGCTGGAAGCCACACACGGTGGCATCAGTAAACTGAAGGGCGGGAGTTACCCTTGCTTGCGTGCCGCTCTCTATCCAGCGGGACTTCTCATTGTTTGGTTTGTGCTTGCCCACCTTTAGCCTATTGGTCGCTCGTTTCTCCAACGAGCGGCCTTTTCTTATGCAAAATGCTACTATGTTTTCAATGAAGCGCGTCCTTATTGTGACTGATGCCTGGCATCCACAAGTAAATGGCGTAGTAACCGTCCTTGTGAAAATGTCGGCTCTACTGAAGGACAGGGGGTACTTTGTGCATATAATTGAGCCGGAAGAATTCGTAACTCTTCCGTTGATTTTTTACCCAGAGATTCGTCTTGCACTTTTTCCAAAACGAAAAGTTTCCAGACTGATTAAGAATTTCAAACCAGACGCTATTCATATTGCGACAGAAGGGCCTCTTGGTTTCGCTGCACGCTCGTACTGCATGCAACACCATATCCCTTTCACAACCTCTTACCACACACATTTTCAGCTACATATCGAAGCGCGAATCGGCAAAATACTTACGCGGCCAGTAAATGCTTTTTTGCGATGGTTCCACCGTCCAGCGGCGCACACTATGGTCGCAACCCAAAGCCTCATGGATATTTTGACTACAATAGGTTTAGAACATCTAGAAATTTGGCCGCTTGGTGTGGATGCTGAGCTGTTTAACCGTGCAAAGTCAAAAGAGGCCGCCGACTTGCAGAAACCCGTGTTTATGTACTTTGGACGTTTGACTCCAGAGAAAAATGTTGAAGAATTTTTAAAGCTCGAGCTGCCTGGTAGCAAGCTGGTTATTGGCGATGGCCCAGACCGACCGTATCTCGAGAAAAAATATGAGAAAACGGCCACATTTGTCGGGTACAAACGCGGACAAGAGCTTGTTGACTGGTTGTCGCTTTCAGATGTGTTTGTGTTCCCTTCGGTAACAGAAACGTTTGGACTCGTAATAGTTGAAGCGCTGGCTCTTGGTATACCAGTTGCTGCACACGATGTTATGGGTCCACGCGACATCATAACCCAAGGGAAAGACGGATATCTGAGTCGCGATTTGCGTGAAGCAGCGCTCAAGTGTCTCACTTTATCGCCTCAAGATTGCCGTACGAAAGCGCGCCAGTATTCTTGGGAGCACTCGGCGGACGCATTTCTTCGGCATCTTGTATACTTGTATTAACCAAAACTATGGACTCTTCGCACCTCACCGACCTTATACTCCAGTATCGCTATTTTATACTTATCCCACTGACGTTTCTCGAAGGGCCTCTTGTGGCGTTTGTGGCAGGCACGCTTGCAGCTGCGGGGTACTTTAACGTGTACGTACTCGCAGTGATTTTTTTCGTACGCGATGTCGGGCTCGATGGAGTGTACTACGCGATAGGCTACTATGGTGGCCGTACGACTTTTGCCAAGAAAATGCTTCTAAAGATGAAAATCACTGATGATCACCTTAATGAAGTAAAGGTTTTATGGGAAAAGTATCCGGGCCGTACTATGTTTTTAGGTAAGCTTTCTTACGGCATAGCATCGGCGTTTATCGTTGTCGCAGGCACCATCAAAATGAACTTGAAAGAGTTTTTTGGGTACGGAGCGCTGGTAGCCATTACCCAATATGGCACACTGCTCGTACTCGGCTACTTCTTTGGCAATG
>JAYUDS010000071.1:0-19444 GCA_043739595.1 Candidatus Adlerbacteria bacterium
TGCTATACCCGCTTGTTGAAATAGCTCCCGGTAGGCCTCATATACTGAGCGTTCGCCATTACCTATCGTATGTTTTTCTTTTGGGTCCCACACAACTCGCTGGGGAGTGTAGCCTTTCTCTTGCAACTTCCTATATATCTGAAAGCTCAAGTGCCCAGCACCCACGACAATAATGCGTTTCTCTTGCTCCATACGCATAAGTATACCAATAAAAAATACTATTTATTTTTTTCAATGTTCAGGTTTTTTCTTTGGACCACTCGTTTTTTTGCAGTAGTCTTCCTGGTGTAGTTAAGCCAGGTGGGGCCCATGGAAAGGATATTTTCGACTTCTTCAACTTCGAGCAGTTTCTCTTTTTCCGTTTTAAGCTTGTCTTCTGCCATGTCTCGTAAAATGTCGGTGATACGCTCGACCGCGACAAAAAGGAACGCGAGTGCAGCATCCTTTTCTTGTAAGGATAATGTAGAAAGCTTTTTATATTCCTTTTCAATATCCTTCTGAGTTATCGAGGCTAGCCTCTTTGGCAATTTCCTCTTTTCCATAACTCGACTATACGCTTACCTTGCCAAAAGAAAAGGGCAAGACTGGAGTGTCTTGCCCTCGCACATTTCTTTGAGGCGGCTTATGCGGCCTCAAAGACCTGATTTAAAACAGGTGATTTTCTTGCTTGCGCTGCTTCTAGCAGCGCTTGTGTACAAGCGACATATCGCACTGCGTCCACTTGCATTTCTTCGTCATCGTATGCTCTGATATCTTTCTTTTCGCCATCTATCAGAGCAATTCCGTAAACATTCAACGCCTTATCATATCCCAACATTGCGTTGAGAATCAGTACCCGACCCTGGGTCATTCTCCAGATTTCGCAGTAGAGACTGCGCTGGTGTTCGCTGCTGCAATGTTTTGCACTTTCGCCGTACACCTCCTTTATAGTAACTTTGAGAAGCTTCACTTTTTCAACCAAATGATTGTACCCGGACTCACTTGGAAACTTCACTTCTTTTTTCAAATCATTAGCGATTTCTCCGGCTCGCCCTCGGACGGCCGCAAAAAAAGCTGGGTCACCTACTCGTGCTCCATGCGCCATATCGTTGGACATGAAGTCTTCCCCTTTTCTGGTAAGTAAGGCTGGCCAAAGCGACCAGTCGGCGGTAACTGTATACCTCCCACAAGCAGAGTCAATAGCGATACGCACCCAGGTGCCGTGCGCATATTACTGAAAGAAAAAGGCCGCGTATGCGGCCTTAATGGTAAAAGAGTGGAATCCAAGGAAGGGACAACACCACGAAGTATATTCCCAACATTACTGCAAACAACAGTGTTGCCATACGCCGCATACCCCTCTTCCTTTTACGGGGGTTAGAACCCCAAAAATCATGAAAGCCTCTTCCATCAAAAGGCATGAGCTCGTTCTCCTGAAACAACTTATACAACGCTAGCATACACTGCGAAAAAAACTATTTTGGAAATATGTCCGTAAGTTCGGTTGAATTATAAAAGTTTGCCCCAAGCTCTCCATACGAATATTTTTTGCCTCCCGTCTCTATTGTAGACCCTGCAACACTGGGAGACGGGTTTGGATGCGACTTTTTAAAGCCAATGTTAAAGAGCGTTACGACCGCGCCTGGATTTTTTGAGATGTCATACCCAGCTGCCTTCCATTGCGCTTCTACTTCTTTAATAAACAATGCCGTGTACAAATAGGAGTAGTAATGGTTTTTTGCATCAGTGAGCCGTGCATACAGAACAGCGTCGTGTTGTACCCCTGGCTCATAGGCAAGCAAGCGGGCCATACCATCGCCCGGGTAAAACGGCGATGTGGTGCTGCCCGCCAATTCTTCGATACTCACTGCAGTTTCTTGTTTGATGCCGGAAACACCGAGCGAAAACTGTGACAACGAACCCAAGATTTTAAGAGGTTCAAAGTAACGTTTAAATACTTCTCGTTCCGAGGTAAAAAAGCGCGTTTGCTCGGGCACTACCACTGCGGCGATTAACCTGGATGAAACACCGGTTTTTTCGCTGACAGCAGTGATAATAGCGGCGTCCTTCCCAAGACCTCCTTGGATCACTTCCCATTCAGGCGTTTGTGTCCAAACACACGTGGACAGGGTGCGGTCAACACACGGTGCGTTTATTCCAACCCCCACATTTTTTTGTGGTGCAAAAAACGTATTACGCTCGGCAATTGAACCGCGGACATTAAAAAGGCCAAACTGCATCCCTGCGAATACAATGGTAAAAAAAAGACCGATAAGTGCAAAAGCTCCTACGGCTGTATATAAAATAAAACGGAAGTGTCGATTCATCGGAGAGTAAGATCAGGCGAGGCAGCACGCGCAGTCTTTGCATCCATTTTTATGAGCGCGAGTCTGGTCTTCGTCCCCACCATACCATACCCGCTTGTGCGTTCGCTGCCGGCACAAGCGATACGCATACTGCACTGAAAACGTTTAACAGCCTCGCGCGTCATCGGGCCGAACTTACTTGATTCATTGCCAGGAGATCCTTCGCCACTTTTTGCAATGACGTACCCTAACCTATTAAGCGTTTTTTGAAGCGCTACCACCTGCTTTCCCGATGAGCCTACTTTAAGCATGCCAGACACTGGGGATGGGTTCCAGCATGAAGCAGATGCAAGCCATGGCACTGTACCTTCATTGTCGTACAGATACCGAGCATACTTGAGGTTGCCGTCGAGCGTATCAATATTAAAACCCAGTTCAGAGGCAACTCCTTTGTGTACGGAAGCTGCTTCCTGGAATACTCCTGCCATACCCCCTGACCCGCCATAGAGCGGGTTGCCACTGTCATCAAATTGGCGGAAGCCCGATTCGCATCGAGCGATCTCAACCATGACAGGAATGTCTATGAATTCCGCTCGCACTCGCGCTTCCACGTCGGACGAATCTTGTGGGTTAAACGCTTCTGTGGAGGTTGTAGCGGGTAGGTCTATTGTTGGCTGTATAGTCGTGGCGTCGCTCACTGCTGCCGCTTGCACACCCTGTGCCGCTGCAAGTAAACCTACAGAAAGGACACCGAACAGAAGTTTGTGCACCCACATATTGTACCTTATACAAAATTCCTGCCACCTTGTTAATCCCCGCTTTTCTTTTGTGATATTCGCACTATAAAGTGGAGTTTTTCGAAGGATTCGCGTAAATGGAAAGGAGTGCAAACAACAGACTGATACACAAGGGTCCAAAGAACACGCCTACTGGTCCGAAAAATGCCACACCGCCTAAAACCGAAAGGAGTACAACCAACGGATGAAGCTGCGCGCCATGACCCACAAGTCTGGGCCCTAAAAAATTGTCAATTAGTCCGACTGCGAACAAGCCCCAAATAAGGAGCCCGAGGGAAGGTACTGTGCTTCCTGTCACAAATAAAAATGCAATTGCCGGGATCAACACAAGCATGGTGCCAATGCCCGGTATAAGTGCCGAAATTGAACCTACCGCACCCCACAAAATTGGGTTTGGTACGCCAAAGAGAGTAAAGCCAATTGCAATTTGCACACCCTGGATGAGTGCTATGGTGAGATTGCCTTTTATTATTGAATTGACCGCAAGTTCCAAACGGGTAAATATCAGACGGTCGTCAGTATCTCTGAGCGGGCTTAACTCTATGATGCTCCGCTTCAATTGTCTTCCGTCACGCAATAGGTAATACAGCGCAAAGAGAAATACTAGTGTATTCAGAAATACGCTCGTAACGCTCGAAAAGGCGTCGCCTAAATGCTGCACTATCCAGGTTAATGCGCCCCGTGCATATACATCCGCTGACAGTGGCACGCTGGCAGTATACGACTGCATACCCGGCACATGCACACGTACAAATTCCTGGAACGATTGCACAACAGTCGACAGGTACAACGTACCGGACCCATTGGCCATGGACGCATAGAGCTGTTGTGCTTCGCCAACTATTCGCAAAATTAAAAAAGACAGCGGCACAAGTATACACACTAAACATACGAGCATGGTGACTCCTGCAGCGGCGCTTTGCCAACCTGGCATCGCAAGAAGAATCCGTTTATACACAGGATGCAACACGACTGAAAACACCGCAGCGAGTGAAAGCGCTATTAAAAAAGGTTTAAAAATCAGAAACGCTAAAAGAAACGATCCGACAAGTATCGAAATAAGAAAGACTGGCTGGAGTTTTTCGTTGTTCATCGTAAGGACCGTACTACTATAGACAGCACTACCCACCCGCGTACCCCTATCGCTTGGCCTCGCATCAAAAACCCCGAAAGCGCAGAGCCTACGCCCACTACTCATGGTACCAGACCTTGCAGAAGCTTCAAAAGCGAAATCCTAGTGTGTCAGAAATTTTTTGCTATAGCGGATCATTGCTTGCTCTATCATCCGGATTCCTTTGCCTTTTTCGGTCGCGGAGTATAAGCCGTCTTTAGACTTAGCAAGCATTCCTTCTTTTTTTAACTTTTCCAATTTAAGCGTGAGCGTGCGTGTAGAAATTCCTTCGAGCCAGCGCTCCAGTTCAACAAAACGTTTTGGCCCTTCGGTCAGCGCTCGCATGATAAGTATCGTCCAGGTGTCCGACAACAGCTCGGCTGTTTGCGTGATAGGGCACGCAGTTTTACAGGAGGAGGTAGACAGTATTGAGGGATTATTGGCAGCTTTTTTCGCCATAAGAAGCCTAGTATACCACAAGGCTTGAACTTTACAAAGTAAAGTGAATGTTTTCGACTATGCACTTTACTTTACTTTGTAAAGTACAAAATATACACTTGCATGCAGTATCAACTAACAGAAACCCCTATGGAAACATCAACACTAACACCAGCCTACGCTAAGCTCGCCTCTGTAAGCGCAATCGAGACAACCGCAGAAGCGCTTAACTCTCACAACTTCAGCGCGGTCATTCTTAATACGAAAGAAGAGGCGCTCGCAAAAATTAAAGAGCTTATACCCCATGGGGCATCCGTTATGAACGGCGCATCCCAAACACTCGAGACTATAGGGTATATCGACTACCTGAAAGCTGGGCAACATGGGTGGAACAACGTACACGACGGAATCTTGGCAGAAAAAGACCCCGTAAAACAAGCTGAGTTGCGTAAGCATTCGGTTGTTTCAGACTTCTACCTTGGTAGTGTGCATGCGCTGTCACAAACAGGAGAGATGGTCATTGCATCTGCCTCTGGCAGCCAGCTACCCCACTTGGCATACACTTCGCCGAACCTGATACTGGTCGTCGGTGTTCAAAAGATAACACCGACCCTCGCAGACGCAGTACATCGACTCGAAACGTACGTTATACCGCTTGAAGACAAGCGTATGCACGAGGCATACAACATAGGCACTATGTATGCAAAGACGCTTATATTGCACAAAGAAAACCCTGCAATGGGCCGCAAAGTCCACGTGCTCATCGTCCGCGAGTCCTTGGGATTTTAGACGTTGTACAGGTACGGCAAAAAAATGACGGCACCAATGATAGCGGCGCATATCGCGGTCAGAAGTACTGCCCCTGCGGCCACATCCTTGGTGTCTTTTGCATAGGGGTGGAAATTGGGCGACGTGAGGTCTATGTCAATTTCAATAGCAGTGTTAAACGCTTCTGCGGCAAGCACCATCCCTGCGGCAAACGTCAGTAAAAGCCAGTCAATCCGCGCAATATGCAAGTACAGACCGAGAAGAATCGCTATTGCGAGAATGACCAAGTGTATCCATGCATTATGCGTTGTCTTGAGCAGAATCCAAATACCGCGCCCCGCATACGTAAAACTTTTTGCCCGCTTAACGATTGAGAATCTTTTTTCTTCAGACGACTTTTCCATTTCTACTCTAGTATAGACTGCATTGGGTGCTCACGCAGGAGTTGCGCATAGTACGTCAAACTACGAGCGGTTTCTTTTGCCATTTTTTCTACCGCAGGGTTTTTGAGTCGGCGCTCTCGGTCGGTCTTAGGGTCAAGTCCCACTTCCCCTACCCAGTAGGTGCAGCACTGCGGCGGCAAGGTGAAGTTCATAAACGACAAGGTCGACATAAGGCGAGACATAACCGCCTGAGCGCCGTCTTCACTGCCAGTAATTACTATCCCCGCCACTTTGTTGAGCAAGACTGATTTTCCACCCTGTATAAATTCTTCGTCAAAGGCGTCCATACGCTCGATGACGCGCTGGATAAGGCTGCTTTGCGCTCCCCACCAGATAGGCGTTGCTAAAATAAGTATATCGGCAGCTTGTATTTTTTTTGCAATCTCTGGCCATTCGTCGTCGTCTGACTCTTTGAGCCCTAAACCGACTGGAATTCGCTTGTCAGCAAGCCGAATCATTTCGGAAGAAATTGTTGCATGTGTCCGCATTTTTTCAAGTACCATATTGGCCGCCTCTTCAGTATTAGACACTGCCGGCCCATGTTTAAGCGAGCCGTTGAGCACTACAATGTTTAGGTTTTGCATGGAAGTTAGTGTATCGCGCAGAAGATGAAGATTGCAAACATTCCTTTACGTGTATCTTCCAACGAACAGCCAAACATACCGCAACACGATTGCAGCGGCAATAACTACAACCCCCGTCTGGAGCAACACCGGCACAGAGATCAACTGAAGCGCAAAAAAAGAGCGTGTTACCGGCAGTGAAGCAGCTACTATAAAAAGACCACCCATTGCCGCGACCAAACCACCACGCCAAGTCCAAATTGGTGTAGCGACCGCGGCAAGCACATACAGTCCAAGAGCTGTTAGGACGAGAGTTGCGAGAGTTTGCATGTGCGACAGCGTTATAACAGCGTCTCCTTTTGCCCACAAAACACTCACCACTACGGCTATAGCCATTACAGCACCTGCGGGCACCGAGAACCGCATAAGCCTGGAGAGAAAACCCGTCTCATAGCGCTGTGTGTTGGGCGCTAACGCTAAAAAGAATGCCGGCACACCAATGGTAAAAATATCTATTAACGTGAAATGCCGCGGCAGCAAAAGAAATGGCCACTCCAGAAGCGCCAGCAATACTATAAGGAACGTTGCATACACCGTTTTTGTGACAAATAAATTTGCGACGCGCTCCATGTTTGAGAGCACTCGGCGGCCCTCGGCGACAACGTATGGCAGCGTAGAGAATTTTCCATCCACGAGTACGAGCTGCGACACTGCCTTAGCGGCCGAAGTACCCGACCCAACCGTAATTCCGACATCGGCTTGCTTAATTGCGAGGACATCATTGACACCATCGCCCAGCATAGCAACCACATGGCCACGTGCCTGCAGCGCTTGTATCATAGCCTTTTTTTGCTGAGGAGAGACTCTCCCAAACACAAAACGCTCTTCCATAAGTTTGGCGAGAATTTGAGGATCATCCGGCAATATACGCGCATCAACCGGCTCGCCCACGCTCGGAAAACATGCCTGGGTAGCAATAGCGGCTACGGTCAACGGGTTATCGCCAGAAATGATTTTGAGTGCTACGCCTTGCGCTGCAAAAAATTTTAAAACTTCGGGCGCATCGCTGCGTACCTGTTCTCTAAGTACAACTAAACCAGCTGCGGTGAGCGATGGGACATTTTCTGAGGTCATTTCTTCTTTTGAATACGCCAATAGCAGAACTCGCGCACCGCCGCGCGCCAATTCTGCACTGGCAGCTTGTGCAGATGCGCCCTGAACTACTTTTTCAAACAATACGTCCGGTGCTCCCATAATCCAGGAGCCATGGCCTTCAAACATAGCACCACTGAAGCGGCGCTCAGAAGAAAACGGCACACGAGAGACCTCTTGCCACCCCGGGTCCGGGAGAGTGTCGGCAATAACTTTATTCAAATGGTCGCCTGTAGCCGCGAACATGTGTGTCAGTGCACTTAAGGCTTCCTCGACGGGGAGTGCGCTTGAAAGTATTTCAATACGGTCAAATCCCAACGGTCCTTCGGTCAATGTACCGGTCTTGTCAAAACACACCACGTCTACCCGAGCAAGACTTTCGACCGCTGGTAGCTCCTGCACAAGCACATGGCGTTTCCCCAAACGGATAACGCTGACCGCAAAAGCCACACTTGTAAGGAGCACAAGCCCTTGGGGGATCATACCGACTAACCCCGACACCACAGCAAACAACGCAGAACGCACAGAGTCTGAACTGTCTTTTTCGGTCAAAAAAAGTAAGGCTGCGGCGGGCACCAATAGCCACGAAACATAGCGTAAAATAGTTTGAATGCTCGTCTGAAGTTCTGAATGAGTAACTGAAAATTTTCTTGCCTCCCTCGCCAAGTTGGCTGCATATGACTGTTCTCCAACCTGGGTTGCACGGTACACGCCCTCTCCTGCAAGCACAAAACTCCCGGACAATAAAAGGTCCCCCGCCTTTTTTGTCACAGCTTTTGCCTCTCCAGTAAGTAGCGACTCATCAACTTCCAAACCTGAAACAGTGAGTACTTCTCCATCAGTTACAATTTGCTCGCCCTCGCGAAGCACCACAATATCATCCTTAACTACATGCGCAGTGGGGACACTCTTCTGCTTACTATCACGCATCACCGTTACGTCGGAGGCATTCAAAATTGAAAGTTTGTCTAGTGTCTGCTTTGCCCGAAGTTCTTGTACGATGCCGATCGCCGCATTGAGCACTAGCACAATGCCAAAAACCGCGTCATGGAAGGAACTCAGAAATAGCACTATGACGAGCAAAACACCAAGAATTGCGTTAAAACGCGTACATATGTTTGCAACAAGGATTTCTTTCACCGTTCTACTTGAACGCTTTTCGATATGATTTGTCTCTCCTCGCTCAATATGCGCGGTAACCTCGGCTTCGGTGAGACCAGTAAAAGATGCAGATTCGCTCATATCACTTTGAATAGTACCTCGCCTGCCTTTGTGTTGAAACACCTGATACCTGTAAAAGCCCCCAGTAAGGGGCTTTTACTACCTATATGGTTTTGATTAGTTTGACTCCACATCGTCTCCGGTCTCTCCCTTATCATGGCCCTCGCCATCATGCGCGTCCACCTCAAGAATGCGTCCGTCTGTAGCACTGACCTTAACCTCCTTTGCCCCAACAACCACTTCATAGACAAGGTTGTTATCTTCATCACTCAATTTTATGCTCGAAACAGTGCCTCCACCAATTTTTGCAATAGCATTTTTTGATGCTTGCTCAGTGGTAATATTGGCATTCACTGCAAGCATTTGCTGTTCCTGTGCATCAGGCACTTCTTTATCCGTGTCAACTTTTTCTGTGTCAGCGGTAGTATCAGCATGTGCGACAACAGTCGTAGCAACTTGGGCGGCGGGTGTTTGTGCCGAAGCAGTTTGGGTCGTACTACCCGTAGACGCAAATGCAGTGCCACCAATAATGCCAAGGGCTACGAGCGGAAGACCTATAAGACCAACAAGATTTTTATTTTTCATAGAGAAGAAATTGCTTATAAATGAAGGAAACTGTGCCCTCCATACTAGTAAGACGCATCTCACCCGCTATTTCTTTCAAAAGTTACTCACCCAGATTATCGCGAGAAAATATAAGGGGGTCATAAAAACTGGTATGTTTCAGGAGGTAAATATGCACAGTTTTACCAAAGTCGAATTCGCTTAGGATAAGCCCGAACGATACGCTTGCCACCAGAGCAGCGCACACCACCAGTATGGTTGCATACCGGTATCCTTGGCGTGTTTTACGAAAACCGTAGTATGCGCATGCTATAAAAAGACCAAGTATTGCAAGCCATAGGTACGGTATGCTTTTTGCAATATAAAGCATATTTGCCTGTTCAAGCGAGGCGCGACTGATACCGTCATTATCATAAAAAACATATTCTGCCACGGCAAAGGCCATGCCGCCCACAAGGGCACTCAGTCCCGCGAGCAACCAAAATACCCAACGAGAAACGAGAAACTGCCAGCGCGGTTTTGGCACAACCCCGCGTCTTTCAAGCTCTTGCACTATTTTTTCAGAAAAATCGTTCATATCATTTGTAAATAATTATACGTCAGTAATGTGTGATTTTTTTAAAATTTCTCTAAGTTTTGTTTTGGCTCGACTTAAGTACGTGGCCACGGTACCGCTCGGAATTTCCAGAATATCTGAAATTTCTTCATAACTTTTTTCTTCAAAGAATCTCAGAATCACCACGTCTCGGTATTTCGGCTCAAGTAAATCCAAGCCTTCTCGTATAGATTTTTGCAAAAGTACACGGTCGGCTTCCGCTGGAAGGTCAAATTCATCAGCCAATAATGTAAACATCTCGAGATCTTTTTCGTCCTCGACCGGCCGCGGCCTGTTTTTGAGTGAACGGAAGTGGCTTATTGTCTCGTTATGCACGATACGGTACATCCATGCACTGAACGAAAGAGCTGGGTCGTATCCATTCAGGTGTAGATACGCTTTTATAAATGACTCCTGCAGAATATCTTTTGTATGTTCAGGGTCGCGCGACCCGAGCCGGGCAATATACCGCGTTAAAGGTTTTTCATACCGCTCGACGAGCTCTGCAAAGGCATGGCGGTCTTTCAAGGTCGAAGCAACTAGTTCCTGGTCGCTCTGCTGAGGGTGAGTCTCCACCCGTCTACCGTACCACAAGGACACCGGTGACTGACCAGCAGACCGTTGCTCTTTTGCTACTCACTGACCGCCGAGTCCGTCTCTAATGTATATAAAATGTTCGTCTGACACCGGCTGGACTGACAACCGTGAGCCTCTTTCGCGCACCCGCATCCCCTCCAACTTCCGGTCTGCCTTTATTACTTCAAGCGTTACAGGGTGTGAAAACTTTTTGACAAACGCGACGTCAACGCAATACCAAATTGGTTTTTCTTGTGTGGCTTTGCGGTCATAATATTCACTCTTAGCGTCAAATTGTGACTGATCAGGGTAAGCTTTTTTTGCGACTTTAGCCAGCCCATAAATGCCGTTGGGCCTTCCGGCTGAGTGATAAAAAAGCACTACATCCCCCACCTGCATTTCTTTCATAAAATTACGCGCTTGGTAGTTGCGTACACCATCCCACGCATCAACCTTCTTTTTTTGTAGAGCATCTATGGGGTACGTGTCGCCTTCGCTTTTCATCAACCAATAGGTCATAGACACATACTACTTATTAAGTTCAGGTACCGTAACAAAAACATATCCCAAACTTTTAAGATCTTGAATAAGGACCGGCAGGGCCTCAACCAAGTTATCCCTCGGGTAATTTTCATGAGTGTCACGACCGTCGTGCAGCAAGATATTCATATGAGGCTTCAAATGCGTCAGAACATGTTGGACTATCACCTCACTGGTCGAGCTTGCATAGTCCCAGTCTCTTGGGTCTACATTCCACATAACAATAGTGTATCCCTGTCTGTGTAATTCTTGTTTGAGCTTTGGCGATAAAATACCATAGGGTGGGCGGAATAATTTTGTATGAATACCGGTAGTAGACGCTATCGCGCGATCAGTCTTGAGCAATTCTATACGCATCTGTTTAAGCGACATGGTAGCCAAGTGTTTTGTATGGTCATAGGTATGGTTGCCTATCACATCGCCACGCTGTGCTATACGCCGGGCAAGTTCGGGATATTTTTCGACGTTTTTTCCTACAAGAAAGAAACTTGCGTGCACTCCTTCTCCATGCAGGATGTCAAGCACTTGGCTCGTGGAGGTCCCATATGGACCGTCGTCAAAAGTAAGAGCTACCTCTTTTATTTCTCCAGTCGAAGTCGCAGTGGTTGTACCGAGCACGTATGCATCTAGAGCTGCAGCCTGCACGGTCGGCGCACCAAAAAGAACTGCAACAAAAATAAACACAACACTTAGGAAGTTACATTTCACACTGCTTATTGTAACTCTAGTTTGTTCCAAACACGCTCGGCACAGGTCTGTCATATGCGTGTAGGCAAACCCCTACGATTTTTTAGAATCATTGCGTATGAGCTGCAATGCTTCTTGCACGGTCGTCATAAACTGCGCAGGGAAAATAATAGTGGAATTTTTTTCAACTGAAATCTCAGACATGGTTTGAAGTGTTCTGAGTTGGAGTGCTACCGGATGAGCTGAGATAATGTCTGCTGCTTCACCAAGTTTTTGTGCTGCCTGCATTTCTCCTTCCGCGGCAACAATTTTTGCACGGCGTTCGCGTTCTGCTTCTGCTTCTTTGGCCATAGCGCGCTGCATATTGTCGGGCAGCGTAATGTCTTTGATTTCAACAGCAGTCACCTCTGCACCCCACGGCTCGGTATGCAGATCTATCACGTCTTTTATCTGAGCATTAATTTTAGAGGTTTGCGACAAAAGCTCGTCAAGCATAAATTGCCCCACCACGTTTCGAACCGTTGTCTGACTTATCTGGTTAACTGCGTCATACACGTTTTCAATAGCAATAACTGACTTCATAGGGTCAACGATGTGGTAGTACGCAACCGCGGCAATGTCTATAGACACATTGTCCTTGGTAATTATTTTTTGCGACGGGATGTTCATGGTGATGGTCCGAAGCGTCACCTTAGTCATCATCTCCAAAAGCGGAATCAAAATGATAAGGCCCGGTCCGCGCACACCGGTCGCCTTCCCCAAAAAGAAAATAACCCCTCGGTTGTATTCTTTAACCACACGAAGTGAAAGAAAAATAAGTACTAGGAAAACAATTGCGATCCATATCCATAGCATGGCCACAGTATATACCTTTGCAGTTAAGAGTCACTCCCCACTCTTTCTATGTTTCGTGTTCTTTTTGGACCCAATATTTTTGCATAGAATCGGGCTCATTGGTGCAGTCGAGTTGATTAAAGAGTTTTGTAACATTTAATTTGACTGAAGCAAAAAGGCCATCAAGTGTTTGCATATACACTTTCAGGCGAAGCTGGGTGTGCAGTTTCTTAAGTGTTTCACCGATTTTTTTGGGATCAATGCCATGAAGATTTTCGTCGTGGAGCAGGTCCCAAATACTGCGTGGTTCTTGTAATAGGTCGAGTACTTTGAGTTGTAGTGTGTCTTCAGCAGTTATTTCTGCCATAGAAGTCTATGGTATATAAACGTACATGAGCTTTACCTGTAGGGTTCTTTACAGCTTGCGACTGTCGTACGCCCAGTGGAGAATTGCCTGCCGCTGGATAGGGCGGCACAGGAAGTCGCCTCGACGGCAATTTTTCTGGAGTTGCGAAATGTGTCGGCGGATAGCGACCCAACGCTTAATCTGCCGATCATCTTCTGTGGGGATACGCCTGCCCAAGTAATAGCGGCAATACCATTGGAACCAGCCTCGCGGGTCGTCTTTATATATCCATCCATTTTTTTGCCAAATAGTGAGCGGTTGCGAAGCACGCACGCCAAAAAAGTTCAGTGTAGCGTCGGGGGTTGTACTCATTTTTGCACGAGCAAACCAATCTTTAGGAAATTCTTTTTGGCAGTCAAGCAAGTAGTAGCCGCCAAACACGCCGAGCGCAAGCATCTGCTTAGGAGTCAGGTCTGGCACAAAGCGCGAGTCAAAATTTTTTCCTGTCGGCTCGACAAGCACATAGTGGTACTTTTTTTGCAACATATCTGAAACTGTAACGTGTTTCTTTATGGCCATATATATGCAGCATATCAGAAACAAAAAACCCGGCGTAGGGCCGGGTTTTTTGTTTGGAACAATGTGCATTTAATTATCGTGTCCGTTTTTGTGTTTTTTCTTTTCATCCCCTTGATGGCCAGTAGTATGATGGTCTGTGTCATGGTTTTCTATATGCCCCACCGTACTAGAGGCATGGTTTGTCTCATGGTCAGATTCTGAGCCTTCATGCTTTTTCATTGTCGTGGTTGCAGTCTTTGCGATATTAGCGAAGTTACGTACCGCCGAAAGTTTTTTATTATGAAGCTTTACCTTATTGTCTTTGGTCGTCTGTTTCCATCCTGTCATATGCATCTCTTCCAGATAGTAGGTGCCCGCTGACAAGCCCGAGAAGGAGTATGCGCCGTTTGCGTCCGAGGTCGTCGTAGCTATAACAGGCGCTTTATTTTTCTTACCCAGATGCAGTTGTATCACGAAGCCTGGGAGACCTGGCTCTCCTGCGTTTAATGTATGGTTGCGGTTTAGATCATTAAAGATAATCCCCGAGATGGTGCCTGAGGTCGTAGTGCTCAAAGGAGGCACAACAACCGGTGGCGTACTCGTGGCCACCACACTCAGTACTCCGAGCCCACAGGTACTGGTTGCAGCGCCATTCTGGGAGTCGCCCGAATATAGTGCCTGCCAATAGTAGGTACCCGGTGCCCCCAGTGTAAATGCTGCCGACGGTGGAACCACGTGGTTGGTGACAGAAACAGAACTGACAAACAATGGCGTTGAGGAACACGTATTGTTTGAGAACACTTTGTAGCTCACTGTACCGCCAGCCGTGTTAGTAGTGCCTAAGAGACTTGAACTATCCGAAACAGGAGTACCCACCACCACACTGGAGGCAGACAGCATGGTCAAGATGCTGGTTGTGGCGCCGGTTGGCATCACCACCACACACTCACTGTCTGACGAAAGATTATTTGCATCGCCGCTGTAGTGCGCGCTATACGCAATACCCGCAGCAGCAAGCGTCGTTGTGGGCGACATGGCAAAACCAGCAGCAAGTGGCACCACGGTGGTGCTAGAAGTGCCGGTACAGGTCAAACCACTGAAAAGATTGAAACTCATCGTACCTGTTGGAGCTACCACTGAGGTAGAAGATGCGACCGTCGTACTTGCGTACAGGGTTGAGCCGATAGGAGCAAATGTAACTACGGCGTTTGCAGCGTTGCGAACGTTGAGTCCCACCGTAGGGCCGACAGCAGCATGTGCTATCCCTGCAAGACCTATAGCGCTTGCAACCACAAACCCTGCAATAGCAAGGAGTATTACTGGAGTTTTAACTGTAACCGCACCGAGTGACATGTTCATAAACGTATATATTTTCTAACTAAATGATTAATATGAAGTTTTACTATACTGTTGACGCTTATTGTACGGCACAATTACATGCACGAAAACATCGCGACAAACAACGACAAGTTCGTCAATGTACAACAAAAAAACCGGGGTGTACGGTGAATGTACCTTTCGTATTTTAGAGAAATTACTGCACACCGCACTCAGTTTTTAATGCTCCTAAGTCCTGAAGGCTTACGGAAAGGTCCGAACCTTCGTTAACTGGGTTCATAATTGACCTTTGGTCATTGTTGTGCGCCAGCCCAAGCGCGTGGCCAAGTTCGTGCGCCAGCACACGGATAAATGTTATTTTATTGTCGAACTGGTATATATCTATTCTCTTGCCACGGGAGTCGGAAATGTATACCCCTTCTTCAAATTGCGTTCCCGCCAGCCCGTCGTTATTAAATTTTTGCACCGTTTTGTTAACTTTATCTGCAAGCGAATTGTACGAGTCTGCAAGCGAATTCGAGTCATGTGCCAGCTGATTGAGTTCCTGGCGTGAAGTTTCAAGAATGTTCTTTTTTTGTAGCAAAGAATTTTTTTCGTCTTTCAGAGCCGCAAATTCATCAGGCGGCGCTCCCCCCTTATTGTTCCAATATGCAACTTTTGCAGTATATGCCTCCTGCAAGCGGTTAAACTCTGCAAGGTCCGCAGTGTAGGCAGTATCCGCTGCTATATACTTTTGCTTTGCCGACAAATACTCTTGTTTTGTAGAATCGGCAGTCTGATTGGTTTGGTCAATATTTGATTTCAATTTTGATTCTTCTTGGGTGGTTTTTTGCCTGGTGTCATAGATAAGATTGATGGTGAGAGAGCCCTTTGAGTCATACGTAAAAAGTTTTTTGCCAACCGCTTTGCCCCACATGTTGCTTGCTTGGTTTATATCGTCGATAAACTGAGCTTCCGACACGCCAAACCGTGGGTCGAGTTCGCCAATTTTGTATGTGATAGGCGCTGCACATGGCTTCGGCAGCACAAAAGTGTAGTAGCCCCAGACCACTGCCCCAGTTCCAAAAAGTATAAGCCAGAAATTTTTTGTCAGTATGTGGTCGAACATAGTTTCCTTCCCTATTTCATGAGCGGCACAACATGTGGCACTGCGAAGTATGCAGCAGCACACCCGGCAAGTACGGCGACTGCAAAATAAGCAAAACCCTTTAGCGTTTTGACTGCTGACAATTGTTTTACTACCAAACCGCCGAGTGGTGCCAACACGACATAGGGCGCCGCAGTTTGTGCAAAACCAAACGCGGTCATTTGCGAGCCGTACCCAGACATTTTGATAAGCTGCCCTGCAAGTTTGGAGCCATACGCAATAACTTCTTTCGGACCGACAAACAGCATGAGCCCTACAACAAAACCAAACACAATATGCAAAATAATTGTAAAAAGGTTTGTTCCTTCGTCCTGGCCCATGCCGCTCATCGGGTTCATATTAAACGGGTTCATATATATTGCTCAATTTATTATATATATGTAGTATATCGCACCCATGTCCCTAGTTATGGACACAACTGGCCGTCGATTGACGCTAGGAAATGTATCTGGTCGTTAAAGAACTGGAAGTGCTCATTTGGGTCGACTGGCTGGGGACAATAAAGTGCATGCACTACAGAAGCGGCTGTTGCTGCGTTTGGTAGAGGCTCCATATACGGTGCTTCCCGCCTCGGGAGGCTCGAAGCATACGCCCCCACGCGCGCCCGTACGCCAAAAAGCGAAAGGGCTATGATGAAAATACTTCCAAAAACTGCGACAACTTTCATAGAAAGCACCATACCACGGAAACATATTATTTCAACCCCACAACCATTTTTATATAGCGCTCATTTGACACACGACTTCTCACACTATAGCGTGTCAGAGGACACCAACAAAAGAGGATCCAATGTTCAGAAACGAAAACGACATGTCGCTTGAACAACGCTTTTTTAGAGCAACAGCCGTGTACACCGAGGCGACACCCGCGTGGCTGCTACAAATCGATCGTTCATACCAGCATCTCGACGCAAAAGGCGTCGCCGCCGTCGCCTTCGTACGCTACCCCTACAAACTGCATCCTGTGCGAGTTCCTATCCAAATTCGAAGTTCGCAAGCGGAAGTCGCCAAGTACTTTGCATCCCACCCGTGGGCAAAAGCAGCGAAGCTCGTGTGCCTTATCATTCGGCAAGACGAGTCGAGCGAAGCAATACGGAAAAACTTCTACAATGCACTTAACCTGCTGCGTATATCCGGCTTCGACCCCACCCCAGCGCTCGAAAGTCGAGAAGATGAACCCGTGGACGCAGAAGGGCAACGCCTGCAGCAAGAAGTGGTCAACCGGCGCTCGTACGAACCGCATTTTGACTTCTACCTACGACCGACACTGCCGCTCATGACACGGTTTGCTCAGTGGTATAAATAATGCCACCCCGCCGCACACATTGCGGCGGGTTTTTATTTTCTGTTGCCATACCGTACACGCGATAAGTAATTTGACAAATAGTTAATTTAATATATAGTATTTTTGGCTGTTCTTCAGAAAGAATTTGTGCCAGACATTTGTAGGCGTTGTGTGCCTACTTCACCCGAAGGAGACGTTAATGCCGCAGCAACATAGTGAAGTTGCGCCGTACGGATGCAACGTGGGGCTATCGCATAGCGAACAAACCCGCGAATTACTGGAGAAATTTTTGCAAACCGTGCGGCAGGCCGACAACACGCCGGCATGTATGCTCGCCATAGGCCAAGGCGACACCATGGGCGCACTCGTCCACATCGACATGGGCCAAGGCCGCGTGGCTGAAGTACCGGTTTACCTCTTCGCAACAAAGCAAGAAGAGACAGAATACTTGCGCACAAAAACAACCGGCAAAGTGCAACGAGTCATTTACCTCGTTCTCACAGCACGTCATACCGACAAAAATATCTGCAAGGAATTTTTTCGCCTTGTCACCGGCCTACACCGGTCGCTCGCACACTAACCCAACACAACAGTTCGCCCATTATCGCACCCAAGCTTGGGTGCGATTTCTTTTTACTCCCGCGCAGTTACTCCTCTATATACCGACTAAACTCTTCGAGCGCTTCACCAACTATTTCAATGTCGCGGTCGCCGATGAGCGCTTGGTGAAGCTTCTCCAGCACGTCATAAATCTCTTGCACCGAGTATCCTTTTTTGCGCAATTTTTCGGCTTCTTCGAGCACCAAGTTTTCTTGCGGTGTGCTTTTCTTAAGTGCTTTATCAAACATGACTGAAAACGGATGGGCCATATAAAATATTTAAAATTAATTTGGCATACAAACAAGCTCGGCATGTTGCCGGGTTTGGCACGTGCCTAAAAGAGAACTCTTTGAAGTTACAAACGAGCAGGAACTTTCTGGCAGCTTCCCCTGGCAAGCACTATTCGCTTTTGGTGGTTTGGAACGCTTTGTTACAGCCGCGTGCTTTCCCCCACCATTTCTCTGGACGCTCGCTTGAGTTTTGACGTGGGTGGACGCGGGAGTAGCAATACCCGAGAGCGTAGTAGAGGCTATCTGTCCAGGCGACAAAACATGTGTCGCTTCCAGCTCGTGCGGGTATACAAACCCTATCCCACTTGCCACGAGTACCACGCCCCCAGCTACAAAGCCAGCGATTTTTAACATGACCCGAGTATACTTCAAATAGGTAGGATTTGAATGGTCTGCACTGTCTGCGCAAACTACAGACTGTTCATGAGGTCCATAAGCCATAAGTCGTAGCCTTTGGACGACGGGTGCAAGCCGTCGGCAGACAAGTACACATCTGGCCGCAATGAGAAGAGGTCGGCTGCGGGCTCTTTATATAAATTGACATACGTGAACTTACGCGCTTTGACCACCTTCCCAAACTCCTCGTGGTACTTGAGGTTAAGTGCAGTATAGAAAGGATGCATAAACCACGGGAACAGAGTTGTCGCGCCTACGTTCCCCGCAGACATGACCGCAACGCGGTGCGACTTGGGAAGTGTCGCCAGCACAGCGTCGAGTGTTAGCGCTGTCTTTTTTGCGCTATGGAAGCGGATAATGTCGTTGCCACCTATTTGTATCAAAATAAACGAATATTGCTTCAGTTTCGCTTTTGCCACTTGGGCTGGCAAGTCGGCTACAACTGCGCCCGAGACCGAATAGTTTTCGAGCGTGGCAGCATTTATTTTTTCAGAAAGTAGCCCAGCGACTGAATCCTCTGGCCGGTCAGCGCCAACACCGACACCGGTGCTGTCGCCAAGAACCAACACTGACGTGGTGCTTGTGATACTTGCGCGGCGATCTACCTCAAATGGCTTCGCCTTGTTCACCAGTATTTTTGAAACAGCTGTTTTGTTGTACGTCACCGCGCCATAGTAGGCGACCACCATAAGCACGAGCACGCCAAAAGCAATACCAAGCCTCATGTGCTTACCATTGTACGGTATTGAGGCTAAAAATTACTATTCCTGTTTGTAGTTCCTATTCAGTATGGGTCGGGAGCGCCATAGGCACAGCGTCTTTTGGAGGGGCGTCCGCGGGCGGGGTCGGCTCATCTTGCACCTTGCGTTCAACGACGATAGTGCACTTGGTCAAAAGTGCAGCAATTGCAC
>JAYUDS010000072.1:0-8387 GCA_043739595.1 Candidatus Adlerbacteria bacterium
TTTTTAGTAGCCACCGTGGCGCTTGCACAAACAGGCGCTCCGGCACTTTCGGTGTCTGGCGGCAACACCCCATACTCAACCATATCGGTCTCAGGTACCGGCTTCTCCTCCGGTGAGACGGTGCACGTGATGCTCGGCCTCAACTCAAAAGATGTCGTAGCGAGCGTCGACGGCTCATTTTCTGGCGCCACGCTCACTATACCCAACTTCCCAGCTGGTCTCTACTTGGTGTTGGCAATAGGTCAGACGTCTGGCGTTCCTGCGTTCACCTACCTTTATGTCAACTCACTCTATCCTCTCGCGTCTCCTAACTCCTGGTATGTCGCTCCGGGCAGCATTCTCACGTGGACCGGCTCTGGCTTTATACCAAACGAGCAAGTCACCATTTCGAGCGGCTCAACTACCGTTGCAACATTCACAACAGATGTGCACGGTGCATTTGCACATGCAGGCTCATCGACCGTTCCATTTGCGTCAAAAAATTCTACAGCGACCTACACACTAACAGGCGCACAAAGTGGCACGCACACCATCTTCCGTGTGAGCGTTTCTGACCTCTATCCGTACGTAAATCCATCTACTTGGTATACGCTCCCTGGTTCTGCAGTGACATTCACCGGAGCTGGTTTTGGCGCAGGCGAAGGTGTCTCGGTCTTCCTTGGAGCTAGCACCACGCCGCTTGCACATATTTCTAGCGACGCAGCCGGTGCGTTCCTGGCAACAGGCGGAGTTACTATCCCGTTCATGACCGCTTCTCCAGCCTTGTTCCGTCTTGTGGGCGACCTGAGTGGCGCTACAGCACTTGCTCCTATTACCTTGGCATCCTTTTACCCGACACTCCAACCTTCCTCATACTATTCTGCTCCTGGTTCGACCGTAAGTATCGGGGGTTCAGGTTTTGCACCGAACGAAGTAGTCGACCTTGTAGTTGGCTCAGCATCAACGACGCACGCCACAACAAATGCAGCTGGCACTTTTGCCCCTGTTTCAATCCACATGCCAACTACTCCTAACGTGCCAGTGGTTGTTACATCCACCGGCGAAACAAGCGGTGCCCATGCAAACTTCACCATGGCAATTGGCTCGTACTACTCGTGGATGAATCTCTCAACCTATTGGGCGCAAGGCGGCTCACCGCTGACGATCTTTGGCCACAACTTCGCCGGAGGCGAGAGTGTTTCCTTCCTCAGCGGTAGCACAACCTTAGGTTCCGCAACCGCTCTCGGCGATGGTTCGTTTACCGCGATCGTTGCTGTTCCCTTCGCACCATCGGGCCCTGCAACTATCCAGGCTCTTGGCCTCTCCAGCGGTGCAACCGCACAAAACACCATGACCGTAGCCCCGGTGTATACTGACCTCCAACTCGGTACCTATGCAGGCTCAGCTGGAGCGCATATTGAATTCATCGGCCATGGATACCTCCCGAACGAGCAAGTGACGGTCACCACTGACCGCACTGGCACGGCACCGGTTGCAACCTTCACCACCGATGCGACGGGCAGCTTCGACAACTCAAGTTATGTCGTACCTGTTTCCTTTGTCGCAGGCAATCTTACACTCACTGTAACCAGTGCCCACAGCTTCGACCATAAAGCAATCGTCTACTACGTCGTCGGTCTGTAACATAAAGACAAAAAGAGTTTTACGTCGTACAATTCCGCCATACCCCCTAGCCTCGGGGTGTGGCGGAATTTTGTATAGGTGTAGTGCGTAAAGTGCTGGAATGGCGGAATTGGTATACGCGCATGGCTTAGGACCATGTGGGGCAACCCGTGGGAGTTCAAGTCTCCCTTCCAGCACTTTGGATATTACTTGCGTCGAAAAAGCGGGACTATTGACAAAAAACTATATCACTCTATATTAGCCAACGGTAATAGCACATAATCAACATAGTGAGAAAGGCAGAAAAATGTCGAAGCTTGGTAAGGTAGCAGTGGCTATGGTTACCGTGGTCTCGTTGCTCCTTCCGAGCATCGAGGCCGATGCACAAGGAATAAGGAGGTCCGACTCTAGTGGTAATATGATGAGCCCACAGGGTGGAGGCGGGCCTCAGCGCATGATGCAAGGAGGTCCTCCACAGGGCTTTAATGGAGGCGGGCCTCAGCGCATGATGCAAGGGCCTCCACAGGGTTTCGGCGGTGGAGGCGGGCCTCAGCGCATGATGCAAGGGCCTCCACAGGGTTTCGGCGGGTTTCCTGGTAGTGGACCAGGGTTAAGCCAAAACGGTTTTCCTCAGGGAAGCCAGCAAGGGCCGGCGAGGCAAATGATGTCGCCACAAATGTGGCAACAACAACAAGGCGCTCAAATGGAGATGATGCGTCAGCGACAGCTTTCACTAACAACTCCTCCTACGCCACCCTGGCAAGGAGGCGGTCAGCAGTTCAACCAACAGCCACAATGGCAAGGTTCGGGTGGCATTCGGCAGTCGTTCGGCAATTCGCAGAACAACTACTACGATAGTGGGTCGCAGGTCTATGTTAACCGAGGCATTAGCCCCGGCGCAGCAGCGGCGGGTGCAGCAGCAGGCGCGTTTGTGGGAGCTGGAGGAAGTATTGCTTCAGACTGGCTCAGCCGGAGACCCAGCTACAACCAACAGCCACCGCAGCAATACGGTGGACAGGGTTACTACAACCAACAGCAACCGCAGCAATACGGTGGACAGGGTTACTACAACCAACAGCCACCGCAGGGAAATAACTTTTTTCCCAGCAATGGTGGACCACAGCAGCAGTTTGGCGGTCAAGGCCCTTTCGCATATGACCGTTACTACGGGCCAACCAACTCTCTTTCTCTTCCCGGAGGACTCTGCGCGGCACCAGACAGCACATCACTGCAGCGCATGGACCAAATTCGTTGCGGCAGAATCGGTGGGAATTACATCTCCGACCGTTAAAACTTGGCGGGAGCTCATCAGCTCCCGCCTTTTTCTTTTTCCAAAATATACTTGACAAATAACGTTTTTTATGTAAAATACCACCAGATAACCCCGCGGCTAAGCCGCAAGTACCTTAACAACAAAGGTTGTGATATGGAACTCATCCAAAATTTAGGAGATAGTTTAGTATCTCTCCTTGAAGTACCCAGCATTACCATTGTTTTATGGTGGATGTTGGAAATACTACTTGTGTTTTACGTGTTCATATTCTTGCTTCCATTATGGCCAGGCGCCATAGACTCACTGGTTAACAATCCAAACAGGAAACGACCAGATGGCGAAAACAACCTAACCTATGACAAATCCACTTTCGGGTACTTTACCTACCTCACACCGGGGCGTGCAAAGCACATCGAGAGTGGCGGACGCTTCATTCGAAGCATAATGCATTATGCAAAACGCAGATGGAATGGCGACACTGACAGTAACAACCTTACTCAACGTGATCCTGAATTTTGGAGAGTAGTATTTACTGACGTAAAAGCAGCATTGCGGGAAAAGGATTCCCATCCCCTCCCCTTTCCTATCAAAAATGTGAAAGACGCATGGGATAATCACAGTTGGTGGTTTCTCTACTCTCCCTTTAGCATTGTTTGGTGGATCTGGAAGAGGTGGGTATATATTCTAACAGGCGCGATCTTCACCGGCCCATGGCCATGGCGCTATGTTCGCGTATACCCGCACGAACACTTCAAACGAGTTACTACAGAACAAGGAGAACCTGACCTCGAGAGAATACGCAATTATAGCGACCACTATCGGGTGGCTGAATTCCAGTTTCCCGTTAAGGTTCCTTCCGCTGATACGTCAAACTTCTTTTCAGTTCGTTTGACGCTAAACATTGTCGCGCAAGTTGTTGCGCCGTATGATACGGCGTACAACACCGACGACGAATGGTCGAGCCGACTTATTTCTTCGGTCACTTCCGCAGCAAATAACTTCACCCGTTCACGCGTGTTGAAAGAAGTTCTGGCTGCAAAAGATGGAGGCGGAGCTGCAGTGCTCGGTGAAACTATCCGAGATGCCGCAAACACTGCAATGGAAAATATCGGAATCGTGATCCTGAGGGTCGAAGTTCTAGATATTAGTCCTACCGACTCGTCTGTTTCGTCACGGCTAGCTGACGAGGCCTTCGCTGAAGTTGAGATGCGTGCTGCACAATTGCGCGCAAAGGGTAACGCAGCCCCTCTCTATGAACAAGGGGCTGCGCTTGCGGCAAACCCAGAAGCTATGATCTCCGTAGGGTTTGAAGCCATGGTTAGGACAGCAGCAGAAAATGCAAAACAACCTGGAAACTTTACGATTCTTGGAGGAGGGAAAGGATCAGCAATAGATCCAAAGACAATTGCCCTTATTCATGAGTTGCGGAAGTTAAAACAAGAAGGTAACTCTGCCCCTGCCACTGACGGACAGGGTAACAAGAAAGGAGACAACATCTGATGGCTATACTCATCGGGATACTTGTATTTGCGCTTTGCTTTGTTTCTTTCAAGTTTTTGCAAAGCATTGGAAGAACAGAGATCCTGAGAGCAAGACGAGGTTATTCCAGTCATAGTCTTCCATCTGAAAACATGACATTGGACAGACCGGAGCCACGCGCACGAGATATCCCAGTTGGTAATCCGCCGGCAGCAATACCTGCACAACAAGCGGCTGAAGCAGTGAGGATTGCGGCAGTACAAGCCGCAGTCAATGTAAGAAATTGGCGCAGGTGGATCCCCTCTTTTCCAAGATTCAGGATTGGATGGACATCTGTCGTAATAGGACTGTTAGTCCTAATTGTAATTTCGGAAGCACTGTCGTATTTTTCGCCAGCAGTAAATCTAATGGTTAACGGCCCCCCGATCGAATATCCAACCTCGACCGAGGTGACACCGCAAGGGACGAGGTCGCAAACCCCTGCCCCTTCAGGTGTTAGAAAGCCGTTTTCAAGTTCTGACACAACACTTGGCCCCGGGTCCAAACCGGGTTCAGACCAGGCCTTGAAGGCACCGACTACTCCTTCGCCCTCGGAATTGCGGCCACAAGCCACAATTCCGCAAGCGGACAGCGCCACTGATACAGGATGGGGTATTGATGCGCTGGTGGGTTGGTACAACCGACAGAGTGAGAGGTACGGGAAGGAGTACAAACTGCCCACATGGGCAGAGCCACAAAACCAGATACAGCCTGCTGCGCCTAACCTTCCCTCCAGTCAACCCGGCCCCACTGGTCCCACATGGCTCCCTGGTGTGTTTCCCCGCAATCCAGGGCCGACTACGTCACAAGGAGCGCAACCCCTGCACACATGGTGTCGGGAAGTTCCGCCAGAGGGCATGCCAATGCCCTCCTACGGTATATATTCCCGACTGTCCATCCAAGTGGAACAAGGCTCGTGCATATTGCTTGAAAAGGAAAGTAAGCTCATTAAGAGCTGTGGTGGCGTCCAACAAAAAATCGATACCACTTCTGTAAACGCACGGATAACATCCCTGCGTTTACCCGAACAAGGAAAGCCTACCCGGGTAATCATCACCGAATGGGATGGAAAAGTTGAGGTTAACCCAAATGCACCAGTAAGGTGCGAATAAACGAAAGGCGCCTCCCTCAAGGGAGACGCCTTTTTCTTTTTATATTGCAATACCAGTTTCGTCTACAATACTATTTGGAACAGACTGGCGATAATCCTTACAATTGCATACGAACCCGCCATTATGAACATTCCTATCACTCCATACAGCATGTGCCGTTTACCTTCTTGAGAATGGTCGCCTTTGTTGAAGTTCCACAAAAACTCAAAGAGTCCCCAGACGAATACTGCCAAACCGAGCGCAAACACTAACGCCATCGCCGGATTGATTAAGTACAAAACGATAGCTTTGTAAATTGGCAGTACTGACGCAGGAAGAGTGTTAGGAGACACGGCAGAAAGATGGGAGAACTAATTTATACCCCCGGTACTATAGGAGTGTTTATGGTTTCGTTACCCGAGATACCGAACGCTTGCTGACCGAGCTTCACAATACCCCAGACTGACACCATAACGAAGAGTGCTACAAGACCCCATACCATGACTGATTTGTCTTTTGCATGTTTTCCAGCATCTCCTCTTGAAGACCAGAGGTACTTGACCAAACCAACGAAGAACACAATAAGAGCACCAGCGATAAGGATCGGGATAAGGGTTGCCTCAAGGAAGCTGATAGCCCGCAAGAACTGCACGAGCGGACCAAGTGTGATGGCCTGCGCAAAAGCGATTGACGGAAACATGACCAACGCACTTGTTATTACTATCTTTTTCATACTAAATATTACGTTTATATGTATTCACTCTAGCAGAGCAGCCAAACTCTACAATGGCCCACTGTGGATAAGGAGTGGTTTTGTATATTACCGAACACAGTTTGTTGCTAAGAAGCTGTCGCACATAATGCCGATAATCCCCCACAAAGACGCCATCACAAATAGCGCGAGCAAACTCCAGAGCATGAACTCTTTATTTTTTTTCATGCTGCCTTTGTCATTTGTGCCATAGATAAAACGAATCATCCCCCAGGAAAATACAACCAGCATCCCAACAGTTATTACCCGCACAAACAAGCTCGTAAAGCCTAGTATCGTGTTGACAATATCTCTAAATGTAAGTAATCCACCCATAAGTTAATTACAATTAGCTAAGCTGGCATTCCCTGCACTCGTACCGCTGCTTTGCTGGATACTAACAATAGTATTTGCAATGACATACATCACGGTCCAGGCACCCAATATGAGGACAATGCCTCCTATAGTCCAAGCAATATTTCTTTTTGCTTTTTCAAGCTTGGCGGGGTTACCACGAGACATCACCATTAAAAAGCCACCATAAATGAGCCACAGCACCAAGAAGGGCACTCCAACTGCCAGTACCACATTCAGTAAATTTTTTAGGAAACCGCATAAGGTTACCGTGCTTCCTAATGGGTTTACAATTGTTGCTCCTTGGGCCAAAGCCACTTGCACATACACCAAAAACAACCCTACGCTACTGGCTAGTTTGGCAGAGAATCTTGATAAGCTTTTTTTCATACTACAGTTTAAAAACTATTGATTGCAAAATCTGTCCTGCGTTTGAAATTGCTTCTTGTGTTTGTGCTTTACCGCTTAAGACCGATTGTACCATGTCCCCAAAAATGACATTTGTTTTTACCGGGTCTGGGTCAAGCCACGCTCGGGCAATAAGCCCGGACTGAACAAACACGCTTGCCGCCGCATTTTTTGACGTGTCAATTGTTACGTCTCGGCGCACCGGCGGCAGAGTCGTGTGGGATGAAAGGGCAACGATGCCAGCTTGGCTTGAAAGCCCAATAGCTATAGCCATCGCTCCCACAAGGTTAGGAGACGTCCGAGGTATGGCTAAGCCATACATGTGGCCAAAAGTCACCCTACCACCTCCTCCTTTTACTTGCGGCATAAGTGAGACGCCAAAATTTAGGTTGGGGTTGCGTGTCACAAGCCCAGGATAATCGCTTGCATAGCCGAGGTACAATGCCAAGTCCCCTGCGACAAACGCATCTTGCGACAAAGGAATTGCCTTGTTCCAGGTATAGCTCGTCTTTGCAGGATTTGAAAATTCAGTATAAAAGCGCAGCGCAGACACTGCGGGCGCTTCCTGGGCATTTGTCGTATTTGTGCCAAGAGTCACTTGGTACTTAATAATCTCATCACCAATTTTTATAATCGGGTCTCCAGCTTGAAGAAACAGCATGGTTATAATGTCTTTTGCATATTGCACATTAGCCCATTCCCCCATAGCTATAGTACTTTTTTGAATGTCTGAACCGTTGTTCACCACGGTCATTTTCGGGGTGATATCGAGCAAATCGCTCCAATACTGCGGCGGGCGTGGCAACCCTGCATTCGCAAATGTGTCTCGGTTCCAATACATAACAAGCGGGTCCACAATAAATGGGAATGCGCGGATACCATCTTTGGTTAAAAAAAGCTGTCCTTCGTCTATAAATGAGTCAACAAACGTCTGTTGCGACACTGAACCAAAAGGCACAATAGCGATTTTATTTGCGAAAGCAACCATCTCATCCTGAGGAAGGATAAACAAGTCGGGTCCTTTCCCGCTTGCCATAGCGTTTACAAGGTCTTCAGTGTAAGTCTTTTCATTTTTTTTTACATAGGAAGTATCTCGAAAGTTTTTGTCAGACCCGCGTAAGTCGGTGAGCACTTGGTCCATAATGTTTTGGTCTACGGTCCCCCAAATGGTCACCTTCCCAATCGACGCTGCACCACCCACCCCTCCTTTTACGGCAAATACCATCACACTGACAACGGTAAAAAGCATGAGACCTGCCATAAAAAAGATTTGAAAAGTTGAAAGTTTCATTGAAATGGCTTTTTAACGCATGTTCGGTGAACTTTTTCGTATGATAAACCCCCAGTGATACTGTCCTGCGGGTACGTCTCCCACATACGAAAACCCTGC
>JAYUDS010000073.1:0-19274 GCA_043739595.1 Candidatus Adlerbacteria bacterium
GCTATTCCTTCCGGCGACTTGCCTGCTTCAACATAGTCTTCGAGCGTTTTATATCGCTTAAACAACTTCTCAGTTATTTTATTTACCATACGATCGGTACACTGTGCAGACAGCTGAACCGCGACCAATAACTGCCACGCTCCTTTGTACTTCAGTTCGATCCGGGCGTCAGGGAAAAGAAGCTTAAGCTCTGCATCAAGTTTTTGTATTCGCTCAGTTCTCTCTTTTTGTTTAGCAATTGTCATAGCCTTGTATCATGTTTTCGCATATGCGAAATTTTGATAATATATTATGAAATTTTTGGCAACGTCGCCGCAAAATGCTCAAGTATCATCTTGAGTGAGGGAGCGCGGTCTGAGAGATAATTTCTAAAATGGGCTATTTCAGCCAGACCTTCGCGAATGTCTGGCCCATCGTCTATATGCTTGTGCAGTTCCCCTTCAAGTTCATTCAAGAATACACGCACTCGTTCGCGCATGTCGTCTTCGTTTTTAAGCAGCGCAGTTATCCAGTCACTGCGTTTTTTGTAGGGCCAAGAAAGAAAATTTCCCGCATCATCGCTCACCTGGCCGTTTGCCTGTTTATCAGGAAATTCAAGAAAACGGGACTTCAATGTGGGCAGTAGCGTGCCAAGTGGGACAAGTACGACAAATACGGTACCTAATTGTGGTTCTTCAAAAAGCTTGAGGAGGGCTTGCTGGGACTCGCTTGTCATTGACGCTGCGCTGATAAAAAAAAACGCGCGATCCCCTGTGTTTTTCAAACTTGCAAGTTGTATAAGCGCACGCGCTTCGTCTATCCCAAACTTCTCATAGTTTTGCGCAATAAAATTCGGGTTGTGTGCATCAAATTTTTCGCTTACACGAATCGACTGAATGTACGCATCGGTCTTCGAAAGAGCGTCCTCAATGTAGTATGCATGGTGGGACAGCATACTAGCGTTTTGATATAACAGCTTTCTTGTAGGTGTCGAGATGTTCCAGAGCGATCCCCGTCCCGCGCGCAACACAATAAAGAGGATTATCTGCTACTGCGGCTTTGACCCCCGTGCGACGAAGTACTAATTCCGGGAAATTGCGCAACTGCGACGTGCCGCCGGTCATGATGATGCCACGATCAATAATGTCTGCAGCCAACTCCGGGGGAGTTTCTTGAAGCACGTCGCGAATCGCTTTTATTATTTCGCGCAGGTCCTTTCCAATTGCTTTAACCACATCATTTGACTTCAACTCAAACGCGCGTGGGAGCCCAGAGATAAAGTCTCGGCCGCGGATAGTCATAACCAGTTCTTCTTCAAGAGGCACCGCAGAACCAATTTGAATTTTAATATCTTCTGCCGTTTTGTCTCCGATGCCCAGGTTGTATGTCTTTTTTATATAATCAGCGATGGTGTGGTCCAGCCGGTCGCCGGCGCATTTAACTGAAATCGAAGCCACAATACCACCCAACGAAATCACCGCCACGTCAGATGTGCCGCCGCCGATGTCGATGACCATATGCCCTCTTGCTTCATGAATTGGGATACCAGCGCCAATAGCAGCAAGCACCGACTCCTTTACCACATATGCGTTGCGTGCACCTGCGCGGATGGTTGCCTCGACAACAGCACGACGCTCGGTCGAAGTGACGCCGGTGGGGACTGACACCATCACTTCGGGTTTAAACAAGTTAAAGCGACCCATCGCTTTGGAGATAAAGTAGCGAAGCATCGCTTGGGTCACGCGGTAATCGGCAATGACGCCATCTTTCATGGGGCGGTACGCGACAATTTCGCCAGGAGTGCGGCCTATCATTTCCTTGGCCTCAAAGCCTACCGCCAGGATTCTTTTGTCTACCTGAGAAATTGCCACCACAGACGGCTCATTAAGTATGACGCCTTTCCCCGGAACAAAGACAAGTGTGTTTGCAGTACCAAGGTCTATACCGAGCTTAGGAGAGAATATAGACATATGCTCAGCCATAATACCTGAGCGGAGTACGTAATACAAAGAAACTTGACAAATCCGCTCTATATACTATAATTCTTAGGATTCCAGGCCTTAATGGAGAAAAAGATGTCCTCAAGCTTATGGTTCACTCTTGGTTTATTGGTGACGCTTGTTCTACAAATAGCAACACTCGCGTTTAACATTTTAACTCTCAAAATGTACAAACAAATGAGGGCAGAACGCGAAGGCTTTCCACCCATCAGTAAAGCTCTTTAGCGCCTCGTTTTACGACGTCCCTCCCCGACCGCTTCACCGCGGCCGGGGATTTCTTTTTATCCAGTAAGTTTGGAAAAGTCTGACTTTTTCACTTTTATGTGGAGCTTTCGCGTTTGATGTTGAGCCCAAGTTTAGAGAGGCGCTCTTCGATGTGTTCATAACCGCGGTCGATGTGGTAGATGTTGTCTATAGTTGAAGTACCGTTTGCAATTGCGGCGGCCATAAGGAACGCAAGGCCAGCACGAATGTCCGGGCTTTCAAGCTCGCGGCCATGTAAAGGTGTGGGACCTTTTATAGTTGCCTGTTGCGGGTTGTAGATGGTTATGTCTGCCCCCATGCGCACTAAGTCCTGCGTGTATGCAAGGCGACCGCCCCAAATAGTTTCGAAAATAGTGCTTTCCCCGCTTGTTTGAGTGAGATACACGACCATCGGCGGCTGAATGTCAGTGGCAAAGCCTGGGTACTCGTGGGTGCGTACATTAAGTGGTTTTCGCTTTGCCCCATTTGCTCGCAGGGCGATACTTGTGTGCGTAGTTTCAATTTCTACCCCGGACTCGCGCAGAAGTTCAATAAGCATGTCGCAGTGTGCGGGGTTGCAGTCAGTTATGACGAGTTCTTTTGCAGCGAGCGCACCAAGCAAGAGAAAGGTCCCGGCTTCTATTCGGTCCGGTGTCGTTCGGAACTGTTTTCCTGAGGCTTCTAAGAGCGACCCCCCCAACCCTTCTATGGTTATCGTGGGTGTTCCAGCACCCGAAATTTTAGCCCCGCACAATACTAGGAAATGAGCGAGTTCAACAATTTCAGGCTCCATAGCAGCATTTTTCAAAATAGTCGTACCATGCGCCAACGTTGCAGCCATCATGAGCGTCTCAGTGCCGGTCACTGTTACAAACATAAAAAATATTTCTGCTCCTTTTAGTCCATACGGGGTAGAGATACTGTATCGGTCCCCTTCCTGCACAACCGTGGCACCCATTTTTTGAAACCCATCTATAAAAAGATTAATCGGCCGGGGGCCAATGACATCGCCGCCCGGATGTGGAAAGGACGCATGGCCGAATCGCCCCAAAAGTGGCCCGATAAATACAATGGAAGCACGCAGTGTGCGGGCGATTTTGTCGTCCAGGTCACTCGTTGTGACTTGACTTGTGTCTATGTCGCAGCGGGCACCCTGGCGTACAACCGTTGCCCCCATCGCTTCGAGCAACTCAGACACGCGTTCGACATCTTCTATCTCAGGGACGTTTGTAATGGAAAGCGTGTCGGAAAAAAGAAGCGAAGCCGCCATAGACTTAAGCACTGCATTTTTAGCACCCTTAACCGGTATACTACCTTCTAACTTACGCTCGCCGCCGAGGCCTTCAACTACAAATTGTTCACGCGTCATATTCTGATTCGGAAGGTTTCTTTTTTTTAATATATGTTCGCTTCGGTTTTGATTCTACCCCGACCCTGTGTGCAAAGCTATCGGGCCACGCCATTTTCTTTTGTTTTGCCTTGGCCTCTTCGGTGTGGTTTTTTGGATTTATCTCCCACCAAAACTTTTTTGAAAACGAGGTCATGTCGCCGCGCTTGCTTGCATCGTCACACACACTTTTAAGAAAATAGAGGTCCAAGGTCGGGATGCCAACCAAAATGCGGCCCATCCTGCCCATGGTGAGCGGCGGCATACCGTCGCGCGCGCGCCCCACATTCAGCTTCTGAATGAAATACTGCATTATTTCGCCGCGTTCAGTTGCGCGGTCTTTCTTTCTGCCTTGGCCTCCCATCTGAGAACTAATATGCTCCATGGGAGTAGTATATACCGTTGACAAGTACCACATAAAATTTTATGTTCTAAGTAGTTTTCAGGAGAAAGCGCATGACGGTAGCACTTCGTACTTTACTGCACGACGGGAAAAAGCTTTCGCTGCTTTTTGGCCGTTTCGCCATTGTGTCGTTCTTATTGGTGGGAGGAATGACCGCGATACTGTTTGGCCAGGAAAAAGGGGTTCATCGACTCATGGATCGACTAGATTCTAAGACACAGCGTAAAAAGAAAACATAAAAATTCTACACAAGCCGCCCCTCCAGGAGTGGCTTTTCTTTTTGTCTAAAAATGTTGTAATATGTCTTGCAATAACCTATGTCAGCGAAAGAAGTCATAGTCCAAGCAGAAGCACCTGTTTTGCGAGCAGTAGCCAAGCCAGTTCCTAAAAAAGATTGGGGGTCGCTTACGCTTCGCAACTTAGCTAAAAAAATGTCAAAAGCCCTTGCCGCAGAGGAGTTTGGGGTAGCCCTTGCAGCACCCCAGGTTGGTCAGTCGCTTCGACTTTTTGTTATTGCGGGTCGGGCGTTTACCGCAGACCTGGACGAAGAGGTTCGAGAAAACACCCCCACCCCACCCGACATGGTGTTTGTAAACCCGACAATAATTCGTCTTTCAAGAAAGAAAAAAGAAATGTCTGAAGGCTGCCTTTCTGTTCGGGGCAAATATGGTTCGGTTATACGTCATGAAAAAGCTTCTGTAAAAGCCCAAGACCTTTTTGGCAATACATTTACCTATCACGGGACGGGGCTTATCGCCCATATCTTCCAGCATGAATGCGACCATCTGGAAGGAGTGCTGTACATAGACAAAGCAGAAAAGCTGCGTGACGAGAAAAAGAAAGAAGCTACGCCAGCTGAAAACGGAAAATAAATACTATGTCACAACCACTTTTTGCATTTTTTGGTACGCCGCACATCGCAACGCTTGTTCTTGACCGACTTGAGGCTGCTGGCTTAGCACCCGCGCTTATTGTGACCGCACCCGACAAGCCAGCTGGGCGCGGGCTCGAGCTCAAACCATCAGCAGTTAAACTTTGGGCAATCGAGCGAGGTATCGACGTTATAGCCCCAGCTACACTCAAAGACACGTTATTGGTAGCTGAACTCCAAAACACCGACTGGGACGTGTTCGTTGTTTCCATGTATGCAAAAATAATTCCAAAAGCGGTACTCGACATCCCCAAACATGGCTGCTTAAATGTGCACCCATCTTTATTGCCAAAGTTTCGCGGCCCATCACCGGTACTGTCGGCAATACTCCAGGACGAACGCCACACTGGAGTCACAATAATGAAGCTCGACGAAAAAATGGACGAAGGGCCTATATTGGCTCAGGCCAAGATAGAACTAGACGAGGATGTATGGCCGCCCAAAGGAAGTGAGTTTGAAGCCCTCCTCGCGCAAGAAGGAGGCGACCTGCTTGCCGAAGTGTTGCCGCTCTGGGTAGAAGGAAAAATTCCTACAGAACAGCAAAATCATGCTGAAGCAACCTACACTGGGAAGTACAGCGATGAAGACGCATGCATCGACCTCACCGCAGACCCTCGGCACAACTTCCTTAAAATCCGGGCGTTCGACAAAAGTCCTAAGCCGTATTTCCTCACAAGCGCGGGCAAACGCGTCATCATCAAAGATGCTGAGTTTAATGACGGCCAACTCGTCATCACCCGCGTCACTCCCGAAGGCAAAAAAGAGATGGATTATAAGGATTTTTTGAGGGGTCAGCAGTAAGTGCTTGACAAAGTCTATATTTATAGTATATAATATACAGTGGACTGCCATCAGTGTTTTGCTATCGCAAAACTCAAAGGATTCCCAGATGGTTCAAATGAGCGAGCGAGAGAATGAGAGATTCTAGCTATTTTACCCTCGAGATGGGCACGGTCAAGTTCTTCAATAATAGCGAAGGCAGACTGTTTGGCTTCATCATCGCCGACAGCGATGCCGCTGATGTTTTCTTTCACTACAATAATAAAGAGGATATGCATCACCCTAACCGGCTACCTAAAAAAGGTGATCGTGTTGAGTTCTTCCGACTTTTAAGCGATAAAGGACCGAAGGTTGAGTCGTGGGGATTTGACTCATTTGTCAGCTTCCCTGACCTGTGCCACGACCAGCTTGGGACCACGTCCCAGCGCGGCGCTCACTATGTCGGCGGACTTTCGGACACACCCAACCTCAGCTTTGGTCTTCGGTTCCAAGGCACTGCAGCGATGTATCATTCGCTGCGGATTCACCGCTATGACGTTGAGACTTTCGTCAACCGGTATAAAAAGTGGGAAAAAGCGAAGTTGGCCAGTCGGAAGAGAGTGCTAGTCTACAACAGCGAAGACGCTTTCTTCTTTTCGACACAGTGGCAGCAGCCTTATCTTCCCGACGGCTTTTTGCCACTGACTTTCAATTTGCCTTTTATGGCGGAAGAATGGCAAAGGCAATTGGAGGGTCTGCACGACGGTATAGTCGCCAACCTGCAAGACGTGCTACGAACCAAGCTCGCAGGCTTACGGCACATTCCGAACCCAAGTCCGGAGTATGAGCTTGAAACCTCTGGCTACTTCAAGCCCCAACATCAACGGGCACAATAATGTGCCACCCCGCCCCTTCCACAAGGGCGGGTTTTTCTATTTAAAACCTGTCAGTAAACCCGCGGATGAATTCTTTAAATTTGACTGCGCTGTGCCGCATGCGGCGGAGATTTTTCTTTTTTGTTTTTAAGACTTCGGTAGTCAATTCAGCGGTCGCCAGGTCAATAGCTTCGTGGAGTGTGTCTCCCATCGCTTCAGCGCGAAACACGTTGCCTTCTGAAGCCAAGGTAAATTCTGAGCGGTATTTTTGTCTGCCCTCGCTTGTTTGATGCGCCAACTCTACGTCCGTGTGTGCAGTAGTGTCATGCTGCAAAAACTTGTCAGCATGCCCTAACCTTTTTTCAACATAGGTTCGTATTTCGTCAGTAATTTGGAGGCCGGTGCCTTTTACGTTGTAGTTCATATGGTTGAAGTTAGCGGTTAATTACCCTTATTTTGATATATTTTTTTGATGCATTTTTTGGTACATTCCTACAAGCTCTGCTGTCTCTAGTATATGCCCTTTCATGGCTTCCACCACTTCTGTTTTAGTCGGAGACCCCGCAAAGAGTAACTCTTGGTCAAGCGCGTACAGCTTGAACACATACCGATGCTCTTTCGGTTCGTATTGGCTCGGCGGGCACGGACCCGTGTAGGCTTCTTTACCCATACCATTTTTGCCGATGGTGCCAACATGGCTATTCGGTGGAATTTCTTTTGTCGTAGTCGGCATATTGTAGAGCACCCAATGGTCAAACACCCCACCTGGCATGAGCGCTTGGGGCACATCGGGGTCGTCAACGAGAAGTGCTAACGACCGGGCACCTGCAGGAACATGAGAAATAACCAGCGGCGGGTTTATGTTGCCTCCTTCGCAAGTATATACAGATGGAATTGAGCCGTTAGGGGAAAATGCGCTGCTAGTAAGTTCCATAATTTTCGAAGCGTGACCAGTAACAGTAGCGCCCGGTGCTTTAGTTTTGTGTGAAGGGACAGCAAAAAGCACAACGAGCGCCACAACTTCCAGTACACCAATGACCCCGAGCAATATATAAGCTCTGCGTCGACCTTCCATACGACTATTCTATCATTTTGGAGTTCGTGACATAAAAAAACCGCTTCGGGAATACCGAAGTGGAGTGTTTACAATCCGGGTTTAATGCTCGCCATATCCAATTTTTTCTTCGGGGCTTTGTATTTCTTCGGATTCCTCTGCAAAATCTTTAAGGTTTTGCTTTATCTCTTCGGGGGTTTCTTCATCTACGGATTTTTCTTCATCGTGTGCTGCCTGTTCAGGACTAGACTCTGACATATATACAAAACAAAGCACCGCCACAGCAGCTACAAGCGCGACCATAAGAAATAGCGGATTCATTAATTTCAAGTATAACGCACTAGACTATTTTTCCTTCTGTCTTTGCGAGCAGCGACAACACATCTGAAACTTCTATGGGTTCGACCAAATGGTGGTTAAACCCTGCAAGCTCAGACTCTTCTCTATCCCCTCGCTGCCCATACCCAGTGAGCGCAGCAATTGCACCAGTAAACCCAGCAGTGTGGAGCCTGCGTGCAACCTCAAAACCGTTTATATCTGAGAGACTGATGTCCAGCAAAAGGATGTCCGGCTGCGCTGCAAGTGTCATAGATATTGCGTCCAAGCCATTGAAAGCCACATCAACAATATGGTTGTGATGCTCTAAAAGTTTTTTAAGCCCAATAACTGAGGCTTCGTTGTCGTCCACGATAACTATCCGCGAAGGCTTCGTGACAACTGTTTGTTTTGCGGACGCAGACTCTACCTGTGCCACAAGGGGTAGTTTTTGTCGTGGAATATATGCCGTAAAGACGCTGCCGGTGCCTGGCCCTTCGCTTTGGAGACCAATTGTGTCGTTGTGCATCTCGACGTTATAAAAAAAGAAAAGTGCAGTATTCAATCAATTGTGGCCATATCCGATGGTTTGAGTTTCTAGACGTATTATTCTGCTTCATTCTTACACCGTAGCCTCCTCTCTAACTTCACTAATTCAACAGAGATATGTTGTAGCCTATACTTGTCATTACATTTATTAGGTTTATACGTTTATTTAAAAATATGACTACACCAATTCGCAGTTTAGCAATCAGCACCATAGGTGCGGCAGCGCTTGCAGCGGGGCTAGTGGTAAGCATGGCGAGTGCGGCAACAACTATTGTCGTGACACCGACAAACACACAAGGGTGGAGCACTGCAGACACACGTCCAGGCGGTGCGGTTAATTTTATTGCAGACGCAACCGCACCAGCAGGTATCGGAGCACTCCAGTTAACCACGAGCACAACGACTACGGCAAAAGCGCAGTATATGCATGCAGCAAATACTCCACTTTCTGCAGTCACTGACCTGAGTTATTACACCAAACAAAACTCGGCTTTGTTTCCAGGGGCTGACCCTTCGTACCAGTTGCCCGTGTTCCTCAATGGAACTGCTGGATTCTCCACCCTAGTCTTTGAACCCTACCAGAACCCTCTCCAAGGCGCGGTAGTGCCCAGCACATGGCAGAAATGGGACGTAAGTGGAGGACTCTTTTGGTCTACACGTACGGTGACCTGTTCTAACGGTACTATAGTTGGAACTCCCGGAGGACCTGCTTCGTATACTTTGGCCCAGATTAAAACTTTATGCCCAAGCGCAATGGTTATAGGATACGGAGTCAATATCGGCAGCAATAACCCTGGGTACAATGTTGAAACTGACCTCTTTAACTTTAACGGCACGGTATACAATTTCGAGCTTCACAACACTCCGGCTGATAAGAATCAGTGCAAAAATGGAGGATACAAGAATTTTACCGACGCACTGGACCAACCGTTCAAGAACCAGGGCCAATGCATAAAATTTGTTGAAAGATTGCATGACAAAGACGGTGATCGTGAAGATCATCATGATGGCGAACAAGGCGACCAGCCTGACACAGAGAACGACAACTAATCGTTGCTTTGCAACTCTCAAAAAAACATCCCATCTAGGATGTTTTTTTGTTTAGTCTTTCTTTAGGACGTCGATGTGTTTTGCTACCAGCTCGTTAATTTTCTTCACCAGTTCAACAATAGTTTGCGTTGATTCTTTTTCCGTCTCAAGCCCATGCTTTTCAAGCATCATTTCAAGCAGCTGCGCATAGTTGCTTATGCCGCCAATCATGTTGCGAATATCATGAGCAAAAATGCGCAAGTCTTTTTGTGTCTCTTCGTCAATATGTGCAGTCATATGATGTATTTTTATATCTGTTTTTAAGAGTACTATCGAGCGCTTTTAATTATGTTTTTCTCTTAGATAACTGCACTCTATGCGGCAACGCAAATGTAAAAGTGGACCCTCGACCAAAGGTGCTGGTAAAGGAAATAGTACCACCTTGCCGCTGTATTATTTCTTTTGAAAGGTACAACCCCAGTCCAAGTCCAGGGAACGTGTTGGTGCTACCATCACCGCTGACTCGATAAAAACGGTCGAATATATTGTCTTGTTTTGCTTTTGGAATTCCCACACCAAAGTCCACAACAGATAATCGAACTTCTGACGCATTTGCGGACAACTCTATACATACTTCGGTAGCCTTCGGAGAATACTTAATAGCGTTAGTGAGTAAATTTGTGAGCACTTGTCCGGTGCGTTCACGGTCGGCTCGGATTTTTTTATGGGTCTTACCTTTAACGCGCAAGTCGTGCGAATCGGTAGTTGGCTGTAACTCCTCAATGATTTCCGATACAAGTGCATCAAAATCAAATACTTCAGTGCGCATTTGAAGTTTCCCAGCCTCAATTTTAGTGACATCGAGCAAGTCTTCTATTAAGTGTGTCAACTTGTCGAGCTGCGTGTTCATTTTTGACAAATGCGTTGCAGAGTCGACATCGCCCGACTTCCGTAGCCTCCGTTCGAGCACCTCGGCATATGCCTTAAGACTTGTGACCGGCGTCTTCAACTCATGAGTTGCAATACCTATAAAGTCGTTACGTTCTTCGTCAAGGCGCTTAAATTCAGAAATATCTGACGTAGCACCTAACATGCGCAGTGGACGGCCATCTTCGTCATGTTTAATAATTGCTGAGGTGGTTAACCAGCGCATGTGCCCCTGCAGTGTCACAATGCGAAATTGCATATAGAATTGCTTCTTTCCCTGAAGAGCTTTTTCAATATTTTCGGCCACTGACTCATGGTCTTCGGGGTGAATTAACGAAGAAAAAAAAGAAACGGTAATTGGTTTTACTGACTTCGGTACACCGTGAATTTCGTATACCTTATCCGACCACGTAAGGGTGTTTCCAACGATATCCCAGTCCCACACCCCTATTTTCCCAGCATCTAGCGCCAACTTCAGACGTTCTTGTTCTTTTTGGAGTAAAAGGTCAGATTCTTTTTCTTCAGTTATATCTTTTATAACCGAAAGCATTGCAACTCGCTTTCCTTTCTCATAGATAAATGAGTACTGCGACTCCACGATTCGTATCGTCCCGTCCTTTGAGTGCACCGAGGCTTCAACTATCGCAGAACTTTTTTTACCAGAAAATACTTTTGTATAACCCTCTTCCGCTATTGAACGATACGCGGAGGGAAAAATTATCGAATAGTGTGCACCTACCACTTCTTCGCGAGTGTATCCGTATAGCGCAAAGTAGGCATTATTCGCTTCGAGGACTATTCCTTTTGAGTCAGAAAGGGCCATCGCCACTAAAGCCACATCCCATGTCGCCTTTAACCGTGCCTGACTTTGCAAAAGATTTTCCTCTGACTGCTTTTGCTCGGTGATGTCTTGATGTTGCAGTATCACGTTTTGTATCTTGCCTGCTTTGTCACGGACCGAGTACATGAGTGCTTTGACCCAACGAGGAGTAACCGTACTTTTTACCCCTTTAACTTTCGCGGTGTCGTACAAAATTGGCGGCAATTCAACTATCTCTCCGCGAAATGCGCGCGCGATAAGATGGTCTATCTTCTGTTTTTTTAACTGCGGGTCACGGCGAACATTATACCAACCCGCGAGCTCGGCGTGTTTTATTCCCCATAAGTTTTCCCATGCTTTATTTGCGGCAATTGAGATACCGTCTGGTGAAAAAATCTGTGTGCTGATAGGCACTTGAGCAAAAATAGTTTCGAAGCTATCTGCATATACTCCAATGGGTACGGGGCGCTTCGCTGACCTCATAATTGCGTAGTATACAGAAAAAAAGTCCATACCTCTACTCACAAAGGATTCAGACACGGTGCGCTTACACTGGTGCGGATAAGATACAAAAAATACCTATTGTCTGTATATGGGATAGTATTACTTCATGCAAAGGAGGCAGCGGGCAACATTTTGGATATTGATAGTCGTCAGTGTATGCGCACTTCTCTATATTTATATAGGCGGGCAAACGTTCTATAAACAAAACAGGCAAACAACTCCACAATCTCCGCACCGCCTTTTATGGGGGGCATTTGTAGGAGAAGGCAAGGACGCTTTGCAAAAGTTTGAAGCTCTCGTTGGTAAGAAAACAGATATAGTCGCCATTTTTCTTGACTGGGACACTACTTTTCCATCCTCTGCCACAGCCACTATTGGTAGTGAGAAAAAAACACTACTTATTTTTTGGGAGCCAACTTTTGGCTACGATGAGATACTTACGGGAACCTACGACAACTACCTTAAACAATTTGCTGCAGACGCGAAAACCTACGGGTACCCTGTGCTCCTTGTTCCATTTGCCGAAATGAACCTTAACCAAGAAGCATGGGGGTACAACAAGAACGGAAACACCGCTCAAAAGTTTGTTGCAGCCTGGAAACATGTCCATGGTTTTTTTGCTAATGCAAAAAATGTGCGATTCGGCCTCGCATACAACAACACATCTATCCCAGACACCAAGGATAATGCTATGACAAACTATTACCCCGGCAGCGAATATGTCGACTATGTTGGGGTAGACGGATTTAATTTTAACGAGGAGAACGAAAGTCCTACCCAGCTTTTTGACCCTATCATGCAAGAGCTTGAGCGCTACCATAAGCCAATATATATTTTCTCAACTGGTGCCGTTGCACAAAACGACAAAGCGGCTTGGATAACCGCTTTTGGCGAACACATTAAAAACTACAAGGCCCTGCAAGGCTGGCTTTGGTTCAATAGCAATGGCCGAGATGGTAATTGGTTAGTAGATTCAGACCCCAGCTCGCTTCAGGCATTTCAGCATATAGTGCCATAATTACCTGCCCTATGTGTGCTCATCTATAGTTCATAAGGTTTGTATTAAGCTAAAAACATATGACTACATACGAACAAACATTGCAAACTTCTTCATTTTTCCAGCCGCGTCTTGCGGTGCGAACTACAGGAGGCGGTTCAAAAAGTTCTACAGGGTTCTTACAAATTAATAAAGAAGCCGAAGTACTCGAAATAGGTAATGTTGACTCACCACAGTACAAGCTCGCGCGCTGTTTGTTTAGCCCGCGCAATTTCCAGACCGCAAAATATAACTCTGTATTCCAGACTATTGAACGTGTGTTCTTTACGATGCATGGTGCCGCCGCAGCTGTCTCGCAAGCAGACTCAGACTCTGCTGAAAAAATTGCTCGTATGAAACTGGCGGTTCAAAACACCGTAAAAAAACTTAAACAAACCGAAGCTGGTAAACACCTTCGATTCCACTGGCATGGAGAAAAGATCCAGATGGAAGTAGTCATGGCCTAGCTAAGTCTGTGCGCTCTTCCCATTCCACCCGTTTTCAATTGCCGAGCAACCCTCTTGATACAAAAAGAAGAAGCCGCCTTGTGGGCGGCTTTGTGTTAGGGCACTTTTTTTTGGCACACGGGGCACACATCGTGTACGTTTTTGTTGTATCCGACATGAGTACAGAAGCCCATCGGCACCCGAAGTTTGGGAATACCCAAAGGGAAAGTTGATGGGTTTTTGACTCTAGCATTTTTCCAAAGAAGAAACGCTACAAAAGCGATTGCAGCGATGACCCACAAGTATTGCCTGATGTTCATACATTGAATTCCTTTTTCTCTAGTTGCACAGTAAAACATATATAGAAATATGTCCACATTCTTATAGAGCCGGCAGCTGACTCATTATTATTTTAAAAAGGTTTGACACCCTTTAACTCTCCTACTACTCTTAGTGTCAGAGGTTGGATTCCAGAGAACGTATAAGGAGGTTGTATGGAAACCGTTTTCTTCACCTTTCCTAAGGCGACACATTTGCACAACTACCCAAAAGGCACACAGGTTGCCTGTTGGGCTATAGCCTGCAAAAAAGTGGTAGTACTCCCCCAAGGCAAGTACTGGCTCTACTGGGACGGTAAAGGATTTAAGGGTGGTATTTTTTGCTGCGATCTATGCGCTCTTAATGTTATGCCCATAAAAGCAATGAATCGTGCTTAGCCGCGCTCCCTGTGAGCGCGGCTAATTGTATACAGCACTAACGTACTGTTTCTACTGGAATTTCGTCTTTTTTGTTCATCATTACATACACCACCAAGGCAAGAATCACAACGAGGAAAAGCGCACTTGTCACTGTGGTTCCGAGACCCATACCTCCATCGCCATGTGCTTGCGACAAAAAGTCACCAATAGACGCCCCGAGTGGACGGGTCAAAATATATGCGGCCCAAAATGCCAAGACTGCATTCAGTCCTACGCGATAATACGCGAGTGTTACAATCGCTATCAGTCCCATAAAAAGTATCGCTGAATAGAAGTACCCAATTTTAAACGTCTCTGCAACCAAGTCTCCCGAGGCTGTTCCGAGAGCAAACGTAAAAATAATGGCAAGCCAGTAGAACGCCTCGCGACGCGTGGTCCTTATACTATGAATAGAGAGCGTCTTTTCGACCCCATACCACACTGCAAAAATAATTGCGAGACCCACTGCAAATATGACCGTCGTTGCTACCAACGAGATACCGAAATTATCAGTCAAATTATCCGTTATGAGCGTGCCTACGATGCTGATAAGCACCACTGCGAACCAATATATTGGCGCGAGGTACTTTCTTGCCTTGAATTGAAAGAGGAGCACTACCACGAGTAGTGCGCCCATTATATACGTCGTGTTAGTTAACCCAAAATTCAATGCGGTGTTTAAGAAGTCTGCAGCAGTTTCACCTACCGTGGTACAAAGAATTTTAATAACCCAAAAAGAGAGAATGATCGCTGGTACCTTGTTGAGCATATGCTCAGTTTCACCGTGATGAGAACTTGTACGTATATGTTGCATACAGCTTACATGACTAATAGTACTGTTTAGTACGTTATTAGATACATTTTTCTTTCAAAATACGTTATTTGGTATTTTCTTCTCCTTGGACAATTTCAAATAAGAACCATTTGCGACGCTCCGTTTGGTCGAGTAGCTCTTGAAGAATGTTCCCCGTCGGTGTGTCGCGATTTTTGTCGCACACTTCTATAGCCCCGCGCATTGCGCGCGCCATCTGGTCGTTGTCTTTTAAAAGTCTCTGTATCATTTCTCCCGGCGGGACAAAGTCATCGTTATCATCTTGCAATGTTTGGAGTTTGCCGACGTGGCCGACACTCCGCAGTGTAGTCGCCCCAATTTTACGCAGACGCTCCGCCAACACATCAATTGATGTAAATATACTGTCCGCATGTTCGTCAAACAACAGATGGTAGTCTCGAAAATGCGACCCAGACAAGTGCCAATGAAAATTTTTGGTTTTTATGTAGCACGCAAAAGCATCTGCAATAAGCGGATTAACAGCTTCTGCGATAGCGGCTACTTCTTTATGCGTTAAATCGGTGAGTGTTGCTAGTTGCCGGTGAGTTTCGTTTTGTTTTTCCATGTATTAGACAATACAATGGTCCAACTGAAGATTCGCTGTGGAAGATACTGTATGCGAATAAATAAAAAAACCGCCGAAAGCGGTCTTTTATTTGAGCTAGGTAACTAGCTGTTTCAACACCTTAGTTGCTTCTCTTGAAGAATAGAAAATAAATAATTGCAGCAAGACTATTCCTCCTCCGAAGAATATTGCTAATATAGCAATTAAGGATACCGTTGCGTTCACGAACGATTAGTGAGTTTCTTTTAACTCAAAAGTAGTTTCGTAAAAAGAAAACCGCCTCTGACTACACATTGCGTGTTGCAGAAGCGGTTATGAATGGGGTTAAATATGGTCCTTGAGGTACTTGAAGAGTCTAACCAGCGTCTTTTCATATCGCTTTTTAAAAACCTCGTAAGATTCTTTTTTGTGCCTAGAAAAGAGCTGTCCCACGCGCTCTTTTATGTGCTTCTTATCCTCTCCATCAAGAGGATGCCAGATTCGAGAAAGATGACATAACGCCATCGCTTTCAGTTGTTTAGATACTAGTTTTGGTTGCTTTTTTCGTAGCGACCACTGTCGCTTAGGCGACATTTTTATACCTGGGGCGATGAGGTTACGAGCCATGCTTCTACCTTCCACGGGTTTGTCTTATGAACTCCGTTCAATTGTACCAGCTTAAATAATTTTGTCAATACATCACTTCCTTGGCATATGTAGCCGCCTTCGAGCACTCGGCAGGTCACACCTGCACGCCAAACCCCATTGGTACTTCGAAAGAAGTGTCACTTGATGTACCTTATCGGGTGAAAACTGGTGGAGGTGGAGGTGAAGTTGGACCTACTGCCGCATTCAAAGAATGTTTTGCTGTTAGAAGCTCTTCTTCTAAGTCTTTTTTTTGTCTGCGAATTTTCGCAAGAGCGAACGCATCTCGTATAAAACTCGGGAGAAGAACGAGCAGTGTAATGATTACTCCTGTCACAATGGCGAGAAAAAGAATCAATGCGAGCGATCCCTGCAACTGCCAGCTCATAAACGCCACGGTCACCAGAGCTGTGTTTTGCAGCACAAATATGACCGACAAGATGCCGAGCATAATTCCTAACATGAGAAAAAATATCATCATATATGCGTAATTATTGCGTTACTCCCTGAGTATGGTTCATACTATACCACACTATATTAGGGGTATATTCTTTTACACCATTGCTTATGCGTATAAATTCCTACACAATGTATTTCTTAATTGTAACCAAATATACATATTAATTGTATGAAAACAATGACTTGTGCGCAGATGGGCGGTATGTGCGATGAGGCTATGACCGCAAACACACAAGACGAAATGATGGGTAAGGGCATGACCCACCTTGAAGCGGCACATCCTGAAATGGCCGCAACGGTTAAGGCTATGCCGCACGACGACCCTTCAATGATTGCATGGGGCGAAAAGTTCAAGAAAGACTGGGAAGCAACGCCAGAGGCTAACTAAACTTGCTTGATAGAAAAAACCGCCTCAGGCGGTTTTTTCTTTTACGGCTAAGTTAATGCCAGATCAGATCACAAACACCTTTTTAGTTTCTAAAGTTAATTATCGCGTTGATCATGCCTCATCGTAGGGGTAGTGGAAGATGTGGTGGTCGAGCTTGTATGCCAATTGTCTGAATGTCCATGTTCATCGCTTTGAGTATCATGAGCATCACCTAAATCACCGAACTCATCATCGTTAATATCCTCACCGGTATGCACGTGATGTTCATCCAGCAACTCATTTAACTTTTCCATGGTTTTTGGCCCCACGGAGCCCACTTGGTCTATACCAAAGCGCTTTTGAAAATGTTTTAACGCTTTCTCAGTTTTAGGGCCAAAGAAACCGGTAACCGCTTCGTGCGAAAAAATATCCGAGTCAGATGCTAATATTTCTTGCAAATGTTTTACATCTTCCCCGTTCATACCTCGACGTAAACGAATCGTAAACTGTATCACCGTTCCATCATTCGTTGTGCTCGCTGAAAGCATACTAGCTGGGGTTGTGTTAGTGACTTGCCCAATGAGCGCACTCTGGACATTTATAATAGTAGCCTGGTCTGCACTAAATACCTGCAGTAAATTAATTATTGCTTGTACCTGCACACTAGTGAGCGTAGCTGCTTGAGCAAGTGAAGCACCTCCTAACAAAGAAACAGCCGCAACAGCACTCGCAACCCCATACGCCACTTTGGAATAATTGAAAAATTTCATATATGATATATCTGCTACTAAATTCTAATAAGCGGTAACTATCGTTCCACGAACATGTGCGCATCCCTTCGTCTCATGCAGGGCGAGTTATCACCTGCTGGACTATGACACGGAGCTGGAACTACATATACTAATATATACTAGTAGTACGTTATTTATATGACTCGAATATGACTCGAACAATTCTTGCATCGCTAGTAAGTGTGTATATAGGGGTCATAGGAGTCCTCATTGTCTATAACTTTCAAACCCCGCGCGAGTGGACACTTGCAGTGTTGTCTCAAAAAGAAGGAGTCGATATTAAAGTGCCAAAAGAAACACACAGCGCTTCTGTACTATCGGGTATTTTAACTTCTGAGAAAAACCCTTTTTTGCAATCAGCAACACAACCAGCGTTTGACGCGGCTGTACAAAATTCAGAGCCAGCTACCACCACCCCCACGACATACCAGTTTAAAACACTCGTCCAAGTTGACCAATGTACACTTAATAAACTTGGCGCCCAGGGGTGGCACCCGATACAATTCGGCGGTTCCCTAGTGGTTACGTCGGGCTTCGACGAAGTATGTAAAAAACCAGGTCTTTACCAAAGTCTTGATTGGGTACTCATGGAGAAAGTTTCAGGAGGACAATAAAGACAGTAAAAGAATCTTTTATTTTGATTCATCTTTTTCGCTTTCTGCCATCATTTTATACAGTGAAATTTCTTTAGGCAGGCGGCTACTTGGCCCACTATAGAGTAGTTTTCCGGCATGCAACACTATGATATTTTCGGCAGCGTCGATGACATCAAAAACATTTGAAATCAAAACGGCAGTCTTTCCTTTTGAAAAGGTAAGAAGATTTTGCAAAACAGTCTGTCTGCTTTTTACATCGAGTGCAGCGAATGCTTCATCAAACAGAAGTATTTCAGCATCTTGTTTCATAAACGCCCGCGCAACCATAAGTCGCTGGCGTTGCCCCCCCGACAAGAAATTGCCACTTTCCCCTACTCGAAACTCATATTCGTCAGGCAGTTTTTTTATAAATTCAGTTGCGGCTGCAAGTTTTGCCGCCAGCCGCATCTGCACTTTAGAATGGTGCTCGTTTCCGAACACAATATTGTTGTGTACCGTATCGTCAAACAGTGTTATTTCTTGCGGAACATAGGCAATAGCGTTTCGTAAAGTTGGGATATCGTACTCTTCTATTGGAGTCCCACCGATAATAACGCGTCCGCTTGTCGGTTCGTCTATAAAACGCAAGATAAGGTTCGCTATGGACGTTTTACCTGAGCCGCTGGTCCCAAATATGACAGTCCGTTTTCCAGCTTCAATGGTAAACGAGACATCATCGAGAACTTTCTTTTTTTCACGCAAAATGAGTGTGACATGCTCAAAGCGGATGTCCTTGCCCGTGAGCGCAAGCACCTTTCCTTTGTGATAATCCAGATGCGAGCGTGTGCTGAAGAAGTCTTCCATGCGAGATATTTTTACATACGAAGTCCTCATGGCGGTCACAGCATAGATTATCGACAATGTGGGGTTGGTAAGATTATCCAAATACAAGATAAATACAACCAGTAGACCCGTCGACAGCTCGCCACTAAATACGGCGTGGATGCCATATAAAATAACTAGAGAGTAACTGATTGAAATAATTGCGCCCACGATAAGCGAAAGCA
>JAYUDS010000074.1:0-8184 GCA_043739595.1 Candidatus Adlerbacteria bacterium
GACCAGCAGTCTTTAGCGATAGGCCGCGGAGGACAAAACGTACGTCTGGCAGCAAAATTGACCGGCTGGCGCATAGATATCCAGTCTGTCGGGGGTGACACGCCTGCTCCACCTCCCGCAGAAGAGGCTGTGCCGACTGAATAATTTCAATTTACAAGACTAGACAACGCTATATATATATGAATCTTTGGCACGACATACCCCCTGGTACCCAGGAAGAAATGAACACTATCGTTGAAATTCCTCGTGGGTCTAACAATAAGTATGAAATAGACAAGGATACCGGCCTCATAAAGCTGGACCGGGCAAACTACTCTGCTGCTGCCTATCCGTTTGACTATGGGTTTGTTCCCCAGACATTGTGGCACGACGGAGACCCTTTGGATGTAGTGCTCCTGACAACATACCCGCTTTTGCCGGGAATACTGGTGAGCGCTCGGCCAGTAGCCGTTATCGAAATGATAGATAGCGGCGAGTCTGACTACAAAATCATCGCAGTTCCAACCGAAGACAAGCGCTGGGAAGACGTGCAAGATATTGGCGATATTAACCAACATACTCTTAAAGAGATCCAACATTTTTTCGAAACGTACAAAGTACTCAAGGGCAAACCCGCTCTCGTAGAAATAGGTGGTATCAAAGGCAAAAATGCCGCTATGGCTGCCTTTACCGAAAGTATTGCGCTCTACCAAGAAAAGTACGGTAAGTAGCAGGTAGAAATTCCAATACGTCTGGGTTTCAGATCGGCACTCAAGGTATACTAGTAGTATGAATGATTCTCTTGAATCTCAAGAAGAGCGAGTCTCATCTGCCTCGGGACCAATAGTGGCGGTGGTCGTCATCGTTGCGCTACTGGCACTCGGCGGGATATATTTTTTGCTCACGCAGCAAAGTCGCCATACCTTGCAACCGTCGCAGCAATTTAACTCTTAACAGGTAACATTGCAGGATTCCAATCTGCTTGCTAGTATCCCCCCATGCAAAACGAGAAATTATTAGAGGACACCGCGCACTCCTTTGAGCAAAAAAACCTTCCTGAGTCAGAAGTAGAATTCACGGGGGAGATTCCCTATGAGCTCATAGCCCCGTTTGAAGAAAAAGCGCTCAAGCATTTTGCTGAAACGCTTGAATTGCCAGGTTTTAGAAAAGGCCATGTACCACTGGACATGGTTAAAAAGAAAGTAGGAGACATCGCTGCACTCGAAGAGGCTGTCGAGTTTTTTATGCGGGGGTTCTATCCTACACTCCTTCAAGTGCGAGAAGTAGACGCCGTGGGACGGCCTGAGATTCGTATCACAAAACTAGCGCCCGGTAACCCGATTGGGCTAACTATACGCGCCGCCGTCTACCCAGAAGTGACACTTCCTGAGGATTGGAAGAAGATAGCTACAACAATTCCCACCGAGCTCGTTCCGACCGTTGACGACAAGGAGATTGACGATGCCTTGGAAGCCATCCGCAGAGCACAGGCAAAGTCGGGAGATGCATCTTCTACACCGCAATCCGAAGTTATGCCCGAAGATCTGCCGCCGCTTGATGACCTTTTTGCCCAGTCGCTTGGCGGGTTTACTGACCTTCTGGACCTAAAAGTCAAAATGCGTGAAAATTTGCAGCTTGAAAAAGAGCAGAAAGCCAAAGATGTGCGACGCGGCAAGATAATCGAGCAGCTGCTTGAAAAAACATCACTTCCAGTACCTGCGGTGTTTGTTGACTCTGAACTTGAAAAAATAATGTCACAAATGCGAGAAGACATTTCGCGCTATGGACTTGAGTTTGAGCAATATCTAACGCAAGTGAAAAAAACGGAAGAGGATATCCGAGGCGAATTCCGCGATCAGGCTCGCAAACGCGCCAAGTTACAGCTTGTATTAAACAAAATTGCAGCAGGCGAAAAAATAGAAGCTGAAAAAGATGCGGTTGAAAAGGAGTTTGCCCATGCCATTGAGCATTTCCCCGATGCTCGGCCAGACCTGGTACGTATTCATATAGAAACCGTGCTGCGCAACGAAAAAACGCTGCAATTACTTGAGAAGAGTGAAGAAAAATAGAAAAAAGAAAGCCGCTCCAGGGTGTTAACCCAGAGCGGCTGTTTTGGAAACTCGATTAGTGGCCTTCCTTTTTGCCATGGCTTGCGCCACCGGACTTCTTGAATAGCTTGGTGGCACCGAAAATTACGGCTCCAAGAATTCCAAATTGTAGCACCCAACTCCCCCTTGGATCGTTATCCAGCTGCCACAGAAAGTACGGCAGTGCTGGCCATACGAACATGAGGAAGACGAATATAGCGGCCAAGTACAGTGGCCATTTCCCTTTGACACCACCCATGCTCGTGAGAGCATTGTAGCCCAGTGCTCCCAAGAGTATGAACCCTGCAGCATACAGCGGGTAGCGGTAGGTAGCGCTTAGGTAGCGGTCATATCCAAACGCAGCAGATCCGAGAAGCCAGCCGAGCAGAAACACCACCACCGCAGGAAGACGCTGCGGCTTGTACGCACCGAGCGTCGCTGCGACAATCAACCCCGTCCCAAAGGAAATCAGAAACCCGTAGATTTCCGGGTTGTGCGCGAAGTGCGGCACGAGGTAGACATACCAGAAATACCAGAATGGTTGCAACAATCCTTGAAAAGGTTGAGACATCAGTGACCTCCTTTCTTCTTCTTTTTCTTAGCGGGTTCCGGTTTAGGCGGATAGAGAATCGCCTGGGTTGCCCCGACTGTGCCGGTGCGGAAAATCCAGCAAAAAACTTTCCAAATCACCCACAAGAACGCTGCGGCTATCAGAAGCATCCCTCCAGTAGGGAAGAACGGGTCAATCGGTGGTAACGGGCTCATGTACGGTCCTTTCTCAAAGATCTGTTTAATATGTATTATATCAGAATTAAAGTTTTTGTCAAATATCAGCGCTCTGTATACAGCTTTTCTTCTATGGGCTAAATTGCTATCACTCTAAGATTTGGTAGTATTGCCCCATGCAAAACAATGAAATCTACAATCAGTTAGTGCCTATGGTGGTCGAAAAAACCCCCTATGGTGAGCGTGCGTTCGACATATACTCTCGCCTTTTGAAAGACCGCATCATATTCATGGGTGGCCCTATTGACGACCACATTGCCAACCTTGTCATCGCGCAGCTCCTCTTTTTAGCATCCGAAGACCCGAAAAAAGACATTGTTCTGTATATCAATTCCCCAGGAGGCTCTGTGACTGCGACGCTCGCTATGCTCGACACGATGTCGTACATTAAGCCGGACGTTGCCACCGTGTGCGTCGGCATCGCGGCGTCGGGCGCGGCAATACTCCTTGCGGGCGGGTCCAAAGGAAAGCGGTTTGCGCTGCCGAACGCTGAAGTGATGATCCATCAGCCATGGGGAGGCGCGCAGGGTCAGGCAACCGACATCGAGATAACTGCCAAACACATTGTGGCCACCCGCGACCGACTCAACAAGATTTTGGCGAAAGCCACGGGACAGCCGCTTTCAAAAATTGAAGCAGACGTCGAGCGCGACTACTTTATGAGCGCTGAGGAAGCTAAAAAATATGGTGTAGTGGACGACATATTTGCCGCAAAGAGTGGCCAGGGCAGTATCAAAAAATAAGCATAAATTGCTCCACTCGGGGATTTTTGCTATTGTAATGGCGTTCGACTCAGTTTTGAACTCCATTAATTTTCGTATGTCAAATTTCCCATATGTCATTAAAACTCCTACTCTCCCTTCTGGCATTGGCGGGGCTCGGGGGTGCGGTAATCGGATACGTCTTCCGATGGCTGCTTATCCTAAGCCGCAAAGGTTCCATAGAGGTTGAGATTAAGCAAATTCTTCTCGATGCTCGAGAGGAGTCCAAAAAAATAACCGCAGTTGCTGAAGATGAAGCGAAGCAAAAAGTAGCACAGGCCGACCTTGAACTACGAGAAAAAGAAGACAAGATAACACGCGCTGAAGACCGCGTTTTTAAGCGTGAAGAAGCGCTTGATAAAAAGCATCATGAGCTCGACCAGGAAGTCACGGCAGTAAAAGTGAGAATTGAAGAAATAAAACAGATAAAAGAACGTGCAGACAATCTTCTCCTGGAACGCTCAGACGAGCTGGCTCGAGTAGCTCATCTCTCTAAAGATGAGGCAAAAGAGCAGCTGTACGTAGAGCTGCAGCGCGAAGCAGATGAGGACCTCATGATGCGCGTAGCAAAGCTAGAACGAGACGGTATGGAACGACTTGAGCGTCGTGCTCGAGAAATTATCACTACCGCCATACACCGTCTTGGCAACTCAGTCGCTTCTGACACTATGGCAACGGCAATCACCATACCCAACGACGAGATTAAAGGGAAAATCATAGGCAAAGAAGGACGCAACATCAAGGCACTGGAACGTGCCACTGGGGTCGAAATTATCATAGATGACACTCCTGGTTCTATACTTTTGTCTTGTTTTGACCCAATCCGTCGTGCGGTGGCTCGGGTAGCGTTGGAAAACCTCATCATGGATGGGCGTATCCAACCGGCCAAAATAGAGGAGACTGTCGAAAAAGCTCGCACAGATATAAACAAAGTCATTAAAGAAAAGGCCGAAGCGGCAGCGTTTGAAACAGGCGTACTTAACCTCGACCCTCGGCTTATGATGATTCTTGGCCGGCTTCATTTCCGCACTTCCTATGGCCAGTCAGTGCTCCAACACTCAGTAGAGATGGCCCATATTGCGGGCATGATAGCCGAAGAGCTTGGCGCCAACCCTGCTGTTGCTCGTGCTGGCGCACTGCTGCATGACATAGGTAAAGCGCTCGACCACGAAGTCCAAGGAACTCACGTTGAAATAGGTCGGCGTATACTTCAAAAGTTTGGAGTATCTGAGGAGGTCATCAAAGCTATGCAAGCGCATCATGAAGAGTACCCCTACGAAACTATCGAGTCGGTCATCGTCCAGGTTGCAGACGCCATTTCAGGCGGCAGGCCGGGAGCCCGCCGCGACAGCGTCGAGCAGTACCTTAAGCGGCTCGCTGATATTGAAGAAATTGCCATGTCATTCGCGGGTGTAGAAAAATGCTACGCCATTTCAGCAGGACGCGAGGTGCGTGTTTTTGCTAAACCTGAAGAAATGTCAGATTTTGCGGCTCGAGAATTGGCTCGAAACATCGCATTACGCATTGAAAACGAACTAAAGTATCCTGGCGAGATAAAAGTACTGGTGATACGCGAAACGAGGTCTATAGAATTTGCAAGATAATACAAAATAATTTTTGTATTTGTCAAAAAAATCTATCCCCGTGGCTCTATTGCAGGGTTTTTTGGAGACTGTATACTGCCTGTGCAGGGTAAAAGTCTTTACTAATCACATTTGTACGTATGAATAAGCAAGATATTGCAGAAAAAGTGCATGGTGTCTTAGGGACCACTAAGGCAGATGCAGAACGCGCTGTTGAAGCTATGATCGAAATGATCGTCACCACGCTCAAAAACGGCGACGAAGTTTCAATAGCTGGACTTGGAATCTTCAAGACCAAGACTCGTGCCGCTCGTCAGGCGCGTAACCCGCGCACAGGCGCCACAGTACAGGTACCGTCTATGCGAGTACCCAAATTCCAGCCAGCGAAAGCGCTCAAAGAAGCGGTTCGGTAAGAAATATCCTCTCGAAACGAAAAAACCCGCCGCTCGGCGGGTTTTTTCGTTGTTAAGAGAAAAGAGAATCGGTCAGGCGTTCCATTGTCGCCGTCGCTCCAATGGCCGCACAACCCTGCCTTTCTCCCACATCTACTGATGTGGGGTCCAGTCCGGCTTTCGATTCTCCACGTGTCACTCATCCCGCACGGTTACTTCGTTCCTTGTTGTGCGGGATGGGAGAATCGAACTCCCAACCTCAGTTTGGAAAACTGATGTTTTACCACTAAACTAATCCCGCATGTCCGCCCACAGTATATCTCTGAGCCAGAGCTTCTGACCTAGCGTACCAGCCCGCTTCGTGCACTGCAATATTGTACCTACATTTTCGTCATCTATACTTAACCCATGCATTCTTTCTCCTCTGTATTGACCCATATAGCAACTCTGACGTTTGGTACTATACTCGGTGTCACTTCTCTTTTCCAGCCGCAACTCAAACACGCTATTGTGGCGCAACCCTCTGTAACTCAACAGCATACCGCCACCAGTACGCTTGTCATTGCTACAAAAAAAACACCTACTACAAGTGCTCATAAGAAAAAAACCATTTCTGTTATAGCTGTATCCCCCACAAAAACTATGATGCCTGTCCCAGTGGCCGTACTATTACCCCCACAGAAAACTCCTTCTCCCGTATCTGTAGATACTCCACCGCTGCCGTCCACCATACTGCCAATCCCGTCTTTGCCTATTGACGAAGTAAACACTACTCTTCGTTCTTCGCTTGTAAATATTCTTTGCACGACAAAAGCAGGAGGCTCATTCCGCCCAATAAGCGGCAGCGGTGTCATCATCGATACGCGAGGCATCATACTCACCAATGCACACGTTGCACAGTTTTTTTTGCTTAAAGACTATCCTTACGCCGACAACGTAAACTGCGTTATACGAACCGGGAGCCCCGCAAGCACAAAGTACAACGCAAGGTTGCTCTACATTCCCGAAACATGGGTGAAGGAAAATGCGAGCCAATTCAAATCTCCTGAGGCAACAGGCACTGGAGAAAACGACTATGCTTTTTTGATTATAACTTCAACAACTAGCGGCTCTCCCCTCCCTTCCAAATTTCCTGCCGTTTCCATCTCACTTGACCAACCCGCTAAAGGTGACAAAGCCGTTTCAGCAGCATACCCCGCTCAGTTCTTAGGTGGAACCACTATTCAGCTCAATTTGTTCGCAACCTCTGCTGTAACCCCCATTGAAGACGTATATACGTTCAATACAGGCACGATAGACGTATTAGCTATAGGAAGTACCGTCGTGTCCCAATCAGGCTCTTCTGGAGGCGGTGTAGCGCGAGTCCAGGATGGAGCTTTGGTGGGCATTATCACCACCGCAACGGAAGGATCTTCTACGGCGACCCGCAATTTACGCGCTATCACTCTCGCACATATAGACAGGAGCCTGCAGTCGTTTGGTAAAGGGGGTCTAGTATCCTTTCTTCTGAATGGAGACTTGCAGCAAAAAGCTGATGATTTCAACACAATCATTGCGCCAAATCTGACAAAGCTGCTTACAGACGCATTGAAATAAAAAGCGCACAGCCAAGATGACTGCGCGCGAAAGGTAATTTTAGGCCGGGAGGTCTTCGTGCGAATATTGACCGAGACCCATGGTTCTACGACGAGGAATGCTCTGATCCTTTTTGCCAAGAAGCGACCCCCAAGGGGTTTTACCTTTCTTAAAGGGCTTGTCGGGGACAAAGGTTTTCAGAATTCCTTTTGCGCAACTATGCAAAGTTAACTCTGAGTTAAGTGTTCCCGATCCGACGCCGACAGCCCATTGAAATCTTCTGAGGTTTATCCAATCAGGAGCTTTGTCACGTAGAGCTGGCTCACAACTAAGCTCATGGTGAGTAAAATGTCCTCGCACCTCCTCGTCGAACAGTGGGACTGTCCGCGAGTGAACATGACCACGCATACCGGATTCCAGAGCCGCCACGTCATCATATATCTCTGCGAGAATGCCTTTGTCAGGCATTTCTGCCGCCCCAAGTCGTAAACGTTTTATCAATTCGATAGAGCGTTTGTTGCCCATTTCTGTAAAGAAATGGTAACAGTGAAATCCCTCTGGAATCAACAACAGCATATGCACTCCTCCTTTTGCTTGTACTGAACAACCTGAGTTCAACCAGCCTGTTTGTATACTCTTAGGCGTAGATATGGACGTTTTGCCCCAAACCATTTTATTCTTCCTGTGGTATCGGTTGAGTTTTTACTTCCACTTTCCGTGAGGTTGGCCGGGTTCGCTCTGAAGCAAAGCTCTTAAAGCCAATGTATGAATCCTCACGTTCCCCTTTTGGATCAGGGGCACCAGTTATCACGTCGATATCGCTGGTCATTTTTTCCCCTCTAGAAGGTTCATTCCAGCTCGGCCTTCAGTCTTGTTTGACTTCAGGTGCTGGTGTGAGGAGAACGAGTTCTTCTCACATCAACCCCCGAACGAAAGCAGGACTCCTTTTGGGAGTCCTGCTTGGTTGTCTATTCCTTTTCGAAATAGTACTAACTCGCAAGACCCCCTTTTTGAAGAAGGT
>JAYUDS010000075.1:0-8035 GCA_043739595.1 Candidatus Adlerbacteria bacterium
TCGTTATGTAAAGCACCCGAAGTACAAGAAGTACATGAAAATAACGAAGAAGTTCCATGCTCATAACCCTGGCAACCGCGCTAAGGAAGGCGAGCAGGTAACCATCCGTTCGTGCCGTCCAATGTCTAAACTCAAATCGTTTGAAATCATATTTTCATAAATTACCATGATACAAGACCGCTCACTCGTAGTTGTTGCAGATAATTCAGGCGCCAAAGTTGGACGCATTTTCAAGATTCCTGGGAGCTCCAAAAAGCGCTATGCAGAAATCGGCGAAATTGTCGTGCTCTCTGTACAGTCTGCTGAGCCCCGCAAAGCGATTAAGAAGAAAGATGTGCTCAAAGCTGTCGTTGTACGTCAGCGCAAGCCATTTAAGCGCAAAGATGGTTCCTATATCCGTTTCGACGAAAACGCGGTAGTTATTATCGAAGGACAGGGTAAAAATAGACACGAACCAAAAGCGGGTCGCATTTTTGGTCCTATCCCACGTGAGCTGCAAGAACTCGGCTACCAGACTATCATCTCGCGAGCTCCTGAAGTTGTATAAATTTATATATGAATACTCTCCACATTAAAAAAGGTGATACGGTTGTCGTCCTCTCAGGAAATGAGAAGGGGAAGATCGGTAAGGTTGTAGAAGTGTTGCCAGCACGCGGTCTTGTGGTCATCGAAGGGGTGAATATGCGCAAGAAGCACCAAAAGGCTAAACGCGACGGCCAGGCCGGGCAGATTATCGATAAACAACACCCGATTGCTGCAAGTAAGGTGATGACCGTTGACCGTCAAAATGAACGTGCTACCAAAAAAAAGAAGCCTGTATCTAAAAAGACAACAAAATAATTTGTATGGATATTTTACTTAAAGATCAACAGAAGACTGCATTTGAAACGCTTAAAGGAAACCACAAGTGGTCAAATGTCATGGAAACGCCTCGCATTGAAAAGGTGGTTATTTCTGTTGGCATTGGCAAAATGCTTAAAGATAAGGTTAAAGTAGCTCTCATTGCGGATCGTTTGGCTAAAATATCAGGCCAAAAAGCAGCAACACGCGGCGCAAAGAAGTCTATCGCAACTTTCAAAACACGCATTGGCGACCATATCGGCTACCAGGTGACGCTGCGCGGAAAGCGTGCCGAAGACTTTCTCAACCGACTCATCCACATCGCGCTCCCACGTACCAAGGACTTTAAAGGCATCTCAACTGCTGCGATTGATGCAATGGGGAATTACACACTTGGCATCAAGGAGCACTCAGTCTTCCCCGAGACCGCCGACGAAGAGCTTAAAGACGTCTTTGGTATGGCTATCACCATTGTCACCACCGCTAAGAATAAAAAAGAGTCGCACGACTACTTGGCTCACCTCGGGCTACCGTTCAAGAAATAAAAAACTCTCTTCGGGGAGTTTTTTCTTATTGAACAATGAGCGTCTTTCGTTTGGCGATAATTCGCTATATATTCACTCTAGAGTAGAAACTGAAAGGTGCTCAAATGATCGAATACACGTTACGGGTCAAGGTTTATTCGCCGCCTGATCGAGGCGACCCAGAAAGGGGATGGTATCCTATAGACCCTCTGTCTTTTGAAGCTGAGGACGACGAAGCGGCTATACGACACGCCCGGGAACATATCGGGCAAGTATGTAAAGGAAGGGATGCCTCCGAGATTAAGGCTACGCTCACTCGGATTGTGTCTTTTGATATTTGGTCGCAATGGAGAATAAGAAAGCCGCGTCCAGGAATGGCCGCCGCTTTTTTTATATTTGACTTCCCACGGGCTATCGAGTATATTCTTTTGAGCCCTTGGAGGGCTCGTTTTTGTAAAGAATGGCAAAGAAATCAACAATCGCACGAAGCTCCCGCACCCCGAAGTTTGCTTCCCGGGTGGTTCGTCGTTGCTTTCGCTGCGGGCGCAAGCGCTCCTTCATGCGAGACTTCGGTATGTGCCGCGCATGCTTTCGTGAAGCAGCGAACGAAGGGCTTATCCCTGGCGTTCGAAAGTCCTCCTGGTAAACCCAAACTCCTAATTAACCCAAACTAAATCAATGATCGCAGACCCGATATCAGATTTAATAGTTCGCCTTCAGAACGCTTCAAGAGCAGGGAAGACTTCTCTGTCTCTGCCTGCTTCGAAGATGAAACTTGCTGTTGCCGAGGTGTTGGCTCGCGAAGGATACTTGGCCGAGGTCGAAAAACCAAAGAAAAATGAAGCCCTGTCGCTCAAACTTGCGTTTAAGAACGGCAAGCCTGCTATTTCTGGAGTAAAGCGCATCTCAAAGCCATCTCGCCGTATGTATATGGGAGTTCGGGATGTTCGCCCAGTAAAGCGCGGGTTCGGTCTTGTTATTCTCTCAACACCAAACGGTATCCTCACAGGAAAACAGGCTCTGGAGGCTCGCGTCGGTGGAGAGATATTGTTTGAAATTTGGTAAACCTATATGTCACGACTTGCTAAACGTCCAATCCCAGTCCCTAAACAAACCGAAATCAGTGTTTCGAATGGCCTTATTGCTGTCAAAGGGCCAAAAGGGACTCTTTCGAAACCACTTCATCGCTATATTTCAATCGAAGTTGGTGAGGGCGGTGTACAAGTTTCAAAAAAATCATCCGCAAAAGAAGCGCAGGCACTCGTTGGCACATTTGCCTCGCACGTCCGCAACATGATGGAAGGGGTGACAACTGGTTTTTCAAAAAAACTTCTTGTCGAAGGTGTTGGCTTTAAATGGGATGTTGCGGGAAAGATGCTTAACTTGTCGCTTGGCTTCTCGCACCCAGTCAAAATGAATATTCCCGAAGGGCTCACCGTGGTGGCTGAGCGAAACACACTCACTATTTCTGGTTTTGATAAAGAACTTGTCGGCCAGTTTGCGGCGAATGTACGCGCTCACAAGAAGCCAGAACCGTACAAAGGGAAAGGCATCCGCTACGATGGGGAAGTTGTTCGCCGCAAGCAAGGTAAGAAAGCTGCATAACACTGAGTCCACGAAAAAATGAAGTATGAATAAAACACAATCAAAACAAGAAACACGCACACGCCGCCACAACCGGGTTCGTTCCCGTGTTACCGGCACTGCTCTGCGTCCTCGTTTAGCTGTGTATAAGTCTAATCGTTACATTCACGCCCAGCTTATTGACGACGCGGCGGGCAAAACCCTACTTGCTGGTAGTACCCAGACTTTGAAGAAAGGCACTACGAAGATTGAAGGGGCAAAGTCGCTTGGTGCTGATTTGGCCAAAAAGGCAAAAGCGGCAGGTATTGAGGAAGTGGTGTTCGACCGCGGTGGTTTCCGGTATACTGGCCGAGTTGCTGAGTTGGCTACTGCTGCACGAGAAAATGGACTGAAATTTTAATTTATATGGCTGATACAGATACAAACATTGTGATAGACACTGCACCGGTAGCTCCTGCAACTGAAGCTATTCCTGCTGCACCAGATGCTACAACCCCGGGGGGTAGACGTGCTCCTCGCTCACGCGGTGGAGACCGTCGTGGAGGAGCTGGAGGACGCGGTGGAGACCGTCGTGGCCCACGCCCTCCTCGCGTACGCTCTGAGTTTGACCAAAAAATGATAAACATCCGCCGTGTAGCCCGCGTGGTGGCTGGCGGCCGCCGCTTCTCTTTCTCGGTTGCGATTATTATCGGTAACAAAAAAGGCAAGGTAGGAGTGGGTCTCGGCAAGGCAGGAGATACAACGTTGGCAATTGACAAAGCTGTGCGTGATGCAAAGAAGCACATGATAACGGTCAATCTGACAAAAGACTCTTCAATTTCCCACGAGGTGGCTGCAAAGTACTGTGCGGCTCGGGTCCAGATGATGCCCGCTCCCCGTCGCGGTTTGGTCGCAGGTTCATCGGTTCGACCGGTGCTTGAACTGGCCGGAATCACGAACGTAGTGGCGAAGATCCACTCAGGTAGTAAAAACGGTCTTAATAACGCACGCGCAGCTATTGAAGCGCTGAAAGATCTCAAAGCGTAAAACACAATTTGTATGCAACTTCACGAACTACAACGAAAAACAGAAAACAAACCACAAAAGCGCGTTGGCCGCGGCGGTATTCGCGGCAAGACGTCAGGTCGCGGTACTAAGGGTCAAAAGGCACGTGCCGGGCATAGTATCCGTCCGGACATCCGCGAAAAGTTGAAGAAACTCCCAAAACTTCGTGGCCGTGGTATTGGCGGGCTCATCAGTATCCAAGCAAAGCCACTCATTGTGAATGTCATGGCACTTGAGAAGACTTTTGCGGCAGGGGATACTATAAACCCAACTGTGCTCATTGAACGTGGACTCGTGCGCGCAAGAAAAGGTAAAACTCCGCCGGTGAAAATACTGGGTACCGGCGAGCTTTCTAAAAAATTTGTAATTTCAGGCTGTGTCATTTCTATGTCAGCACGGGAAAAGATAGAGAAAGCGGGTGGCAGTATAGCAAAGTAAAGGGCCGCGTCCGAATGGACGTTGCCGCGGCACGATTTCGCAAAATCGCATGAACACATTCGCTCAAAAGTTTACCCTCCTCTTTGCGGACCGCTCATTGCGCAACCGCCTCTTTTTCGTACTGGGGGTACTCGTCGTGTTCCGTCTTTTAGCAACTATTCCGATTCCTGGCATCAACGCGCAACAGTTGCAGCTCTTCTTTGCAAACAACCAATTCTTTGGCCTGCTGAACCTATTCTCCGGCGGAGGCCTTTCTAACCTTTCGATTGTTATGTTGGGAGTGGGTCCCTACATCACTGCGTCAATCATCTTGCAACTATTGACCATGATGATCCCGCGCCTAAAGCAGCTCTACCAAGAAGAAGGCGAAGCCGGGCGCGCTCGCTTTAGCCAGTACACACGCATGTTGACGCTTCCGGTGGCAATAGTCCAAGGCGTAAGTTTTCTTCTAATCTTGCAACGTGAAAGTATTTTACCAGGCCTTACACCGTTTCAGTTTGCTGCAAACTTGTTGGTGATTACAGCCGGGTCAGTGCTTCTTATGTGGCTAGGTGAGCTCATTTCTGAGTTTGGTTTGGGCAACGGCATGTCGGTGCTTATCTTTGCGGGTATCGTCGCCCGTTTGCCACAAACAGCATCCCAGGCGATATTCTCATTCAACTCGGCTCAGATCCCGGTATATATCGCCTTTTTGGCTGCCGCAGTCGCAGTCGTTGCGGCGGTGGTTGTCGTGACTGAGGCAGAACGACCAGTGCCGGTCACGTATGCCAAGCAAGTGCGTGGCATGAAGTTTTTTGGCGGTTCCTCGACCTATCTACCGCTTCGTCTTAACCAGGCGGGTGTTATTCCAATAATTTTTGCTCTCTCCCTTCTTTTGATACCTCAAATGGCGGCTACATTCTTTTCGACTTCGCACTTTCCTATAGTGGCTCATGCCGCGGCAGCCGTGCTTCACTTCCTTCAAAACCTGACGTATTACGGTGCAATGTACTTTATTTTAGTCTTTCTCTTTACGTATTTCTACACAGCGGTCACTTTTGACCCGCACCAAATTTCCGAAAACCTCCAAAAGAATGGTGCGTTTATCCCCGGTGTGCGTCCAGGCGCCTCAACCACACAGTATCTCTCCGACGTTATTACTCGTATTACGTTTGTCGGGGCGCTCTTTCTAGGCGTTATTGCGGTGCTTCCTATCGCTATGCAGTCGTTCACTGGGGTGCAGACACTGGCTATCGGCGGTACCGGGCTCCTCATTGTTGTGTCTGTTATCCTCGACCTGGCTCGACGCATTGATGCCCAGATATCTATTCGGGAATACTAAACGGTATGGACCTGCGCACGATAGTGATAATGGGTCGTCCGGGTTCAGGTAAAGGCACGCAAGCGCTTTTGCTGGCTCAAAAAATAGGCGCTCGCGACATCTCCCTCGGAGTGCAGTTTCGCGCGCTTATTAAAGGCGATACGTACCTTGGTAAACGATTGCGCGCAGGGTTAGAGTCAGGCGAGCTTGCTCCGACGTGGCTTGCAGACTACGTCTGCCAAAAGGAACTTCTTTTTTTGGAGCCCGAAGAGGTGGTGGTCTTTGATAGCGGGTGCAGAATAAAATCTGAGGCAATTCTATTTAATGAAATTCATGAGTGGCTCAAGCGTTCCTACGTTGTTGTATATATCGACGTGAGCGAAGCCGAGATCAAGCAACGGATACAAAAGCGCCACAGCCAAGAAGGTCGTGCCGATGACCACGAGAATTCAATCGGCAAACGGATCCAGGAATTTGAAGAAAAGACGTTACAGTCGGTTGAGTACTTTACCTCAATCGGAAAACTTATTGTTGTTAATGGCGAGCAAACAGTGGAAGAAGTTCGAGCAGAGGTACTCAAAGTGCTGCAAATCAAGTAAAATAACTTTGTGAATCAACGCACTATAATATTTTTAGGTCCGCAGGGGAGTGGTAAGGGGACGCAAATTACAAAATTAGAGGAATTTTTATCGCGCATGGAGGCACATGTGCCTATCGTGCGGTTTGCAGCTGGCACAACGCTCCGTCCATTTTCCGAAGGGGATAGCTTTACCTCGAGCTTAGTGAAGCCTATTATAGCAGCGGGCCAACTGGTCCCTTTGTTCGTAACTAGTGGTTTGTTCGCTCAGTACCTCATGGAGCACATGAAAGGCAACGAACATCTTATTATCGACGGCTTCCCTCGTATGGAGGACCAAATACCTGACCTTGACTCTGCCTTTCATTTTTACAAACGGGAAAAGCCAGTGGTTATCCACATTAATATTTCGGACGAGGTGTCTATGGAACGACTGCTCCAGCGGGGAAGGAATGACGACACACCAGAGGCTATCCGCGAGCGCCTACGATGGACGTCTGAACAGATAGAGCCAGTACTTTCGTGGTTTAAAAGTCAGCCATATTACCAGTTGGTCGAGATTGATGGAAATCGGACGAAAGAAGAAATACATTTCGATATTCTCGACAAGCTTGGCTTGCAGTAGCTAAGCCTCGCAGCACCACGTCTCTGTATGATTGCTAAAACTAATATCGAAATAGAAAATTTGCGACAAGCGGGGAAAATCCTTTCGAGGGTTTTGGCTGCAACCAAACCTATGGTGAAAGAAGGAACGACCACTGCCGAACTCGATGTATTTACCGAAAAGATGATAAGGGATGAAGGTGGAGTGCCGGCGTTTCTCAACTATAAGCCAAGTGGAGCCAAGTATCCGTACCCCGCGGTATTATGTGTATCCGTCAACGATGAGGTGGTGCACGGCATTCCCTCGGAAGAACATTTTTTAAAAGATGGCGACATGGTGACTTTAGACCTAGGGCTGTCGTATAATGGATACTTTGTAGACTCAGCTATAACTGTGTTGGTGGGTACTGGTACTGATGACCCGAAAGGGCAAAAACTTATGGACGCTACGCGCGAAGCTTTGGCTGCTGCGGTAGCTGCGGCAAAAATGGGCGGTCGCATTGGCGACATAGGCGCGGCCGTAGAGGCGGTAGCGCGTCGCTACCAGCTTGCGGTCATAGAGGAGCTTGGTGGGCATGCAGTAGGTAAAAGTGTCCACGAAAAGCCGTTTATAGCGAATGTGGGAAAAGTGGGAGAAGGAGAAAAAATAGTCGAGGGGCATGTTTTGGCTCTTGAGCCTATTTTATGCGAAGGTAAAGGTAAAATAAGTTTACTGGAGGACCAGTGGACCTATGTCACACGCGACGGCTCCCGCGCCGCGCATTTTGAACAAACCATTCTCATAACCAAAAATGGTCCAGAAATTTTGACACCATTTTTGTAATACCCTCCATAAAGAACAGTTGCGGATTTGGGCAGGTGTGTTATTGTACCGCTATGATGCATCCGAAAGAGGAAAAAACTTTTGTTCTTATAAAGCCAGACGGCGTCCGCAAGGGCCTCACTGGCGAGATAATTAAACGATTTGAACAACGCGATCTTAAAATTGTGGCGATGGAGATGTTCCAGCCATCAAAGGCTGAGATGGACAAACACTACCCGAAAGACGAAGCGTGGCTGAGTCGTATAGGGGAGAAAACCACTGGCACATATCAAAAGTACGGTCATGACGTAAAAAAAGACTTT
>JAYUDS010000076.1:0-7889 GCA_043739595.1 Candidatus Adlerbacteria bacterium
CCACGGTCCCACTTGGAGCCTTTATATGACTCGTATGTGCCGCGCTCCTTGGCCAAAAGTGCCGAGGAGAGGATGGTGTGATAGGCGATAACCTCCATAGACTCGTCAGAGAATTTAACCGCTTCATCGGAGTCAAAGTTGATATTCATTTTGTAGAGCGCGTCTTGGAGCCCGCGCAACCCCAAGCCGACGGGGCGGTGGCGCATGTTTGAGTTTTTTGTTTTTTCCGTAGGGTAGAAGTTAATGTCGATGACATTGTCGAGCATACGCATGGCAACGGGCACCACTCGGGCCACTAGGTCGCGGTCGAACTTGCCTTCGCGGACAAAGCTCGACATGTTGATGCTGCCCAAGTTGCAGACCGCCGTTTCTCCATCGGCAGAAGAGTTAAGTGTAATTTCAGTGCACAGGTTAGATGAGTGGACAACACCAACGTGGTCTTGCGGAGAGCGGATATTTGATGGGTCCTTCCAAGTTATCCAAGGGTGGCCTGTTTCAAAAAGCATCGTGAGGTGTTTGCGCCAGAGGTCTGCGGCACGGACGCGCTTGAACATAGGCATAGTGCCTTCATCAGCCATTTTTTCATATTCTGCGTATCGCTCGTCAAATTTTCGGCCGTAAATTTCGTGGAGGTCGGGGACATCAGACGGCGAGAAGAGTGTCCAATATTCGTCTGCGGCAAGGCGCTTCATGAACAGGTCGGGGATCCACACTGCGGTGTTGAGGTCATGGGCACGTCGGCGTTCGTCGCCGGTGTTTTTGCGCAACTCTATAAAGTCTTCGATGTCAGCGTGCCAATACTCGAGGTAGACGGCCTGGGCACCGCGGCGTCGGCCTGAGCGGTTGATTGAGATAGTGACGTCGTTGGCAATTTTTAGGAAGGGAATAACGCCTTGGCTTTCTACCCCTGTCGTTTTCACCAATGAGCCAGTAGCACGGACAGCTGTCCAGTCAGACCCCAAGCCCCCTGCGTATTTCAAGAGCTGAGCTCCATCGGAGTATTCGCGGAATATGGCATGGAGGTCGTCTCCAACAGTTGAGAGGAAGCAGGAAGAAAGTTGCGGCAACTTCAACCCCGCGTGGTACAAGGTTGGGGACGATGGTGTGTAGTACATGGCCGACATCATTTCGTAAAACTCAATGGCATAGCGCTCGCGTTCCGCAGGAGTCTTTTCTGACAGGGAACAACCCATAGCAACGCGCATCCAGAAGATCTGTGGGGTTTCGAGAAGTTTTTTTGTACCGTGCTCTTTAGAAAGGTAGTTAGCCTGGAGTGTTTGGAGGCCAAGGTACTTGAAGTCTCGATCCCGCTCAACAATGAGCGAATCCGCCAACTTCACGAGGTCAAATTCGAGCATGCGTGGGTCGAACTGTCCGATTTCTACACCACGCCGAATGGTCTTAGCAAACGCTTCTTTATGGACCTCTTCGAGCTTCGTGAAGTCCATTTCGCCGAAGACGTCGCGGTATAAGGACTGCAAAAGAAGACGGGCAGCAACGGTGGAGTGGGAAGGGTCGCGCTCGATCATGGAGCGCACAACCATAATGAGCACTTCATGGATATCGCGAGTCTTCATTCCTTCATACATCTCGGCGCGGACGCGACCAATAATAGCCGGTACGTCTATGAAGCGCTCAAGCCCTTCTGCAGCGCGCAGCAGTGTGCGGGTGAGCTTACTTTCGCTAAACGCTTCCTTAGACCCGTCGCGCTTGGTGATAAGAAGCGAATTTTCACTAATTTTCTCAATTATTTCCTCTTTTTTCTCTGCGCGGAGTTTAGAATGTTCGTAACGATAAATGATGTAGTCTTTCGCTACGGTAAAATAACTGCGCTCCATAAGCGCGGTCTCGACAAGGTCTTGAATATCCTCAACAGTAGGGAAGAAGGCAGTATTCCCAAATTTTGCATCAATTGCGTCCACCACAACCCGTGTGATGTCTTTAGCATCTGCTTCATGAGAGTCGCCAAGCACTGCCGCAAACGCTTTTTGAACCGCTAACGTGACCTTGTCGGGGTGGAAATCAACAAGCTCACCGTTCCTTTTCTTGATTTTTTGGGTAATTGCCATGACTTCTTCGTTACAATGAATAAATTATGCTGGTAGTGGTAAAATAATTCTCGATTGGGACACTCATTGTACTCTTCTTGACGGAAGATAGGCTGTGTATAAGCAAAAGGAGAACGGAATTCATCAAATAGCAATCAATTCTTTCAAAAACGTTGTCAAACTTGCGTTTTTTACCCAAAAATGTCCTGCTTTTTGAACATTTTCTCCCACTTCAGCATATGGCCTAATATATACACATTTACACCTATAGACGGTATGGGGAAAAAGTCGTAGACTTCGGTATGTCTTCGTACACGCAGCGCCCTAAGGAGGATCAAAATATGTGGAATTTTGTGCTTTCGGTGTTTTTCCTGCTAGTACTCGTCCTGACTATGTGGGAAGTGTGGGGGGAGTACCATGACTTTCCCAAGGAGGTTCCTTTTTTTGATGTAGTGCTCATGTCGTTTGCAGCATTTCGAGTTACTCGGCTTGTGGTGTATGACAAAATTACCCGTTGGTTTCGGGAGCTGTTTGTACACACTGTAGAAATCGAAAAGAACGGCGAGGCTTGGGTAGAAATCCGTCCTTTCAAAAATGGCTTTTTTGGAACTATACATGAGTTGCTGAGCTGCCCGTGGTGCATCGGTTTTTGGTCGGCACTCATTATAGCTTTTACCTACTTTATGTACCCATGGGCCTGGTTTGTTATTTTCTTTCTTGCGCTTGCGGGAGCTGGTTCGCTTATACAACTAGTGGCGAATGTGTTGGGCTGGAAAGCAGAAAGCCTTAAACTCGACGCCCATGAAAAAGAGGAGCGTCTTAAACGCTCCATCGACCTCATATCGCTCGGTAACTAACCTATAGAGTTACCCTATGGGTTGAGATGCGGGCTTAGAATTCGACGGGAATAGCGAGTTCTTTCTGATTTTTTGGGTCGCCAGAGGGATTGTCGTTCTTGAGTATGAGCGTCCCGGTGCGGGTAGCTGGGCTCGTGAATGTAAGGGTTGCGGTAAAAGGTACAAACTCCTTGGTCATCCAGTTACCCTGTGCTTTCAAAGTGCCGTGTGCTATGACGGTTCCTGAAGCATCCTTAAGCACAACGGGGGCTGTGGCCTCGAAGTACCAGCTGCCGCGTGCTTTGCCAGAAATAGTTAACGGGGATGCGATTTTTTCTCCTTTTAGAGGCGCAGTAACTACGATGACGTCTGGAATGGACGTTTCGTCTTTAGCTACAGGAGCGGGTGATCGGTCAGAGGATGACGTGGCGGTAGTTGTCGCATGATTAGGCGCAACCGTTGGCGCTTTAGACTCCATCGGCATAATGACCAATACACCAACCATAATTACAATTATGATAATGACGAGGATGGCAACGACAGCGCGTTTATTCATGCCCACAGTATACTCCTGTTTGTTAAGCTTTGTGCAAGAGAGTCTCAATAAAGGCTGCGGTATCTTCAGGCCCGAACACGGAGTGCGTCGGTATGCCGGTATCTAAAACAACTGAATCATTTCCGCCTTCGTCGAGAGCATCTCCTACGAAGAGTGTCTCGGCTATAGGTATATTGGTTAGTTCTGAAAAACGCTTGACACCATAGGCTTTTGTGATGCCTTTGCGGGTTATGTCGATCGAGTTGGTCGCGTTAACACCTATGGAACACATGGGGAGTAATTTCAATAAAGCAGTTCGCAAGGGCAGACGTTTTGATCTGTCCGGGTCCCACTTACTTTTAACTTCAAGTGGAGCAAGTTGTCCGAGTGCTGACCAAGTAATTTGCGCTCCTCGATCGTCTATCTGTTCGCCCCACAACGTATCGGGTTTTGCATCCAAATGGGTATCTTTGAGCGCTTCATTAAGCGCGTTTAATATAGTGTTTTTTTCAGTTTGTGTAAAAGAGTGGTCGTACTGCGGTTTCCATGCTCCGTCACGATACACGAAGCACAGTGCGGCGTTCGTGGGGAACAAGAAAAGTCGCTCGAGTTTTGCTTCAGCAGGAAGGGATGGAAGAAATTGCATCTGGACCTGCTTAAAACTAGCTCCTGACATAATCGCCAATGGTATTTCATTGAGTAAGTTAGAAAGGATCTCGCCCATTTCGGCAGAGACGCGCTGCTTGCTTTCAGCCAAAGTGCCGTCTAGGTCGAAGGCTATCGCTTTAGGTTTGTTCATGCAGATTTAGTTGAGATTGTCGGGCAAAAGAATTTTGAGCAACTTTTTGAGCGATACTTTGGCAACTGCCATGACGGTATCTGCGCCGCCGTAGTATATAAACAATGTGTCACCGCGGACAACAGCTCCACACGAAAATATCGCTCGCGGGATAACCCCTTCCACCTCGTACTTTTGTAAAGGCTCTAAAATAGGGTCTACTGTGCGAGAAATAATGACCGTGGGGTTTTTGAGGTCCAGAAGGACTGCCCCAAGGCGATATGTGCTTGTCTTTGAAACACCGTGGTAGATAAGGAGCCACCCCTGTTCGGTTTTAATAGGTGGTCCGGCAATACCAATTTTTACTGAGTCCCACATGCCTGGACGCGGACCCATTATTTCTATACAGCGGGTGAGGCGATTTTTCTTAAAATCGATAGTATCGAGAAAGTCTGCACACAATTGCGGGTCGATTCGGTGCAGTAGCATGTATTGGCCGCCTATTTTCTCGGGCATAAGACAGGTGTCCTTATCGTTGACGTTGTCAGGCGTTGTAAGCACAGGTTTAGTCCATTTATCCCAGCGTTTAGCTAAAAAGTCTTTGCTCGATATAGTGGTAAGCGCCACCCGGGTTGAATGTACCCCGTCGTATGCGGTGTAGGCCATGTATATGGTGCCATCGATCAAAGTAACCCGTGGGTCTTCGCAACCTGAATTGCCGGGGTGTGACTTCATTTCGAAGTCTTCGCGAGGCACATAGATAGGTTCAGGCAAGCGCTCAGTTATCTTCACACCGTTTTGAGTTGCGGCGTAGCCAATAACTGAAGTATCGTCATCTCCCATGGCGCGGTAGAGGATATGGATAGAACCGCCGAGGTCAATTGTTGCCGCATTGAACACTGCTTTGGATTCCCATGAGTGCTCAGGGATTGGTTTTAAAATAGGGTTTTCTTTAACTCGGACCACTAACTCTGTGCGGCGTTCAGGTATAAGGGATGATAGGAGATCGGTCACATTCAAAGACGCTCGCGCGGTTGTGGTGTCAGCGGCGCCATAGTAGATGTCTAGTCGACCATTCTTGTGCAGCAATGCGCCCGAAGGGAAAATTATATTAGGGACTGCCCCATACTGTTCATATAGTTCTTCCGGCACCATGATAGGGCCATGGCTTTTTGCGATAATTTGTTTTGGGTCGGTTAGGTTAAGCAGCATAGCCTCGATGCCGAAGACTCGATCCCCGCCACCAAAGTAATTTTGAATGTAGGAATAGATCATGAGCCAGCCATCTTTTGTTTTAAAAGGTACTGCGCCAACTTCTACGTGGTCGTGGTCAAACCGAAGCGGATTGATAACATGCGAGTCAAAGTTTGCATGCCATTTTTCCCAAAACGAAAGGTCCCACAGCTCTTCAAGTCGGTCAAACTGAGCGATTGCTATTTTTGCAGGAGGTTCGTCGGTGTGAGCGGTTACGACAACTGTTATTTTTCCATTTATACGCTCTGGGAACAGCGCCATAGCTTTGGCGTTAAACGGCGTGACCAAGTGGCGCTCGTCTACTGACTCTAAATCTTTTGAAAGCGCGACCGCAACTTTGATATTACCTGGTCCAAATGGCACTCCGCCAAGTGCGGTGTAAAAAATGACATACTGGCCCTCGAAATAGGTGACTCGCGGATCTTCACAGCCGTATTTCTCCCATGGTTCTTGCGGAACCAAAAATTGACGCCTATTTTGAAATCTTTCGCCGTCAATAGAAAGGGCTTTGCCTATGGTTGAGATGCCCGCTGGGGTCATAAGTGCGTCGGGACGGCCCTGCGCTCGATAGAGAAGATGGGTCAAGTTGCCAACTTTTACCGGGCAGGCATTAAATGTTCCTTGTGCTTCCCATTGTCGGTCAGCGAGAGGAGAAATTATAGGGTTGTGCTTAGAGCGGCGTACGACGTACATAGTGTTACAGATATTATACCTCGACTTTCTTAAGCGGGACGTCTTTGTTAGTCATCATTTTGTGGAGGAAATCGTCAAGGTTAGCTTTTGCTGCACCGATATATTTGTCACCGCCGCCGTAGTAGACAATGAGGTCATCTTCAAATATGACCGCTCCCGATGCGTATACAACACCCTGCTTCCATTCATTTTCGTACCATTCAGTCGGTTCAAGTATAGGGTTTTCCGATCGGAACAAAATTTTTGTCGGGTCTTGTAAGTCAAGTAGCATAGCGCCTACCTTGTAGCCGACACGCTTAGGATCGTCTGGGTTCATACCGTGATATAAAAGTAGCCAGCCGTATGGTGTATGCATGGGAGGTGCTGCTGCGCCGCGTACAAATGCATCCCAATAGCCTGGTCGACCTGCTCGGTGGCCGTTGCTGTGGATAGGGTTATTCTGTAGATCTTGCAGCGAGTCCACATACTCAATTTGAATACTTGGAGTCATGGCATGTAGCACTGCGTACTTACCGTTTATTTTTTGCGGAAAGATAACCCAGTTTTTGTTGGTCTCCTGTTTGGGTGACATCGTGACATATGGTTCCCAAGCCCAGCGGTACATCGCTAAATCTTCTTGCGAAAGGGAAGTAAATGCCATTTGTATTGACTGCCAGCTTTGGAAAATCCCGAAAGACATATATACACGGTCGTCTATCATAACCGCACGCGGGTCTTCGGTGCCGCCCCAGCCGCCCCCTGAAGCATGTGCATCTGTGTCATAGGAAAGAGGCCGATACCGAAGGTCTATTTGGGACGTGGTTGGGGTAAAGCCCGACCCTTGGTCGTACACTGGGTTTGCAGGGCGTTCATCAAAATGGATACCGTCGGGGCTTGAAGCGTAGCCTATGCGAGAAACACCATCACCACCCATCGCTCGGTATAAAAGATGTACACGGCCGTTTGCTACAAAAGCTCCTGGGTTAAAAACCGCCTCAGATTCCCACCAATGAGATGCTATAGGCCGTAGCACGGGGTTGTTAGCGTGCCGCCGTAAGGTCAGCGGTAGCTTTTTGCGTGGCCGCCATATAACTGCTAGGAACCAATACGCCAGCAGCGCCAAAAATCCCAAAAAAATGAGCACCAGCAGCAAAAAAAGGCCAGCTGTAAGCGAAATACCCGCAAGCACAACAGCAGCTGTTGCTATATGGTCCATGTTTTATGTGCGGCCATAGCGGTCCTCAATGCGGGTAATGTCGCTTTCGTCAAAACTACCAAAAGCTATTTCAAGAAACTCAAGTCCGTCTGGTCCTGCTTCTGCGCGGTGCGTATGTCCTGTTTGAATAAAAAATTCGTCGTTCGGTTTAACATGATGTATGTTGTCTCCAACAGTTACCACGCCTGAACCCTTCAGTATTCGCCAAAATTCTGCACGATGCGCATGCGTTTGCAAACTGAATGCTTCTCCTGCATCCACTACAATAATTTTAACCGTAGAGCTTTCATTGAGAGTGAATCTCTCATAGTGTCCCCATGGCCGTATGTCCTTCTCGTAGTTCGAGAGATCGTGCATGCATATAGTATACGGCCAAAAAGCGCCGAGGGGCTGCTTTCGGTGTGGAAAGCAGCCCCTCGGCTCAAACTAATTCATTCATATTACGACTCGTAATCCGATAAGGTGTGACTAGGCGGCTCCGATGGAGCTCTAAATGCCGTCTTCCTTTTTACTTTTCGTTATCTCGCGCAACTGTATACTTACTGGTTGC
>JAYUDS010000077.1:0-3038 GCA_043739595.1 Candidatus Adlerbacteria bacterium
GGTGTGAAAACAAATACGCGGTGCGAAAAGATATCGGTACGAAGCGTCGTTTCGAACTCAGGGTTATTTTCTTCGGTTTCAAGGTCAGTGAGCCATTCAGGTGCGTCAGGAGTGCCATAGCGTGCTCTAGTACGTGGGCTAGGCATCGGTCCATGCACATTTGGGGCCGGAGCAGTTTTACGGAAAGAGGGTATAAGACTGCGTATCCAGTCAAAACTCGATTGTCGGCTGCCGCCCTGCTGAGAGCCTTGGTCGTTTTCGGCCATTTCTTTGTACATGACGTGCGCAGCAATGCCGTATTGCGCCTCCTGGTGCATCTCCTCTGTACGAATTTGAATTTCAACAATGCCACCATCGCCGGAAAAAACGGTTGTATGAAGTCCTTGGTATCCGTTTGGTTTTGGAAAGGCGATGTAGTCTTTAATTTTATTGGGTAGGGGCTGCCATAAATTGTGCACGATACCAAGCACGCGGTAACAGTCGGTCATGTCTGACACAATGACCCGAAGCGCGGCGATGTCATAGACTCGACTGACATCACCGCCTTTGCGCTCAAGTTTTTTCCACAGGCTCCAAAGGCCTTTGACCCGGTGGTCTGTGTGGAATTTTGTTATATTTTCTTTCGCTAATTCCTTTTTGAGTGATCGGGTCATTTTTTCAAGCCGCTCAGCTGTTTCTTTTTGTGCTTCAGTAAGGAGCTTTTTTGCTTTCTCAAACTCTTCGGGGTAGGCATATTCAAAAGCCAAGTCTTCAAGCTCTCGGCGTACAAGCCCCATACCCAACCGGTGGGCAATGGCCGCATAAATTTCAAGCGTTTCAAGTGCGATTCGTTTTCGTTTTTCGGGCGGGACGTGTTCCAAAGTCCGCATATTGTGCAAACGGTCCATCATTTTGATGATAAGAACCCGAGCATCTTTACCTGTGGCCACCAGGAGCTTGCGCAAACTTTCTCTATGACGTTCTGCACCGCGATATTTAAAATGTCCGAGCTTGGTTACTCCTTCGACAAGAAAACGAATTTCTTTTCCAAATTCTGCCTCAAGAGTTTCAGGGTTTACCCCAACGTCTTCGATGGAGTCGTGCAAGAGCCCTGCCGCAACGGTTTTAGCACTCATACCAAGGCTCGCCAACCCCTTTGCCGTCTCTTCGAGGTGAGTGAGATACGGTTCGCCAGAGAAGCGTTTGTGGTCTTTGTGTGCATCTGCTGCAAACGCATATGCTTTTTCGACCAGCGCCCTATCCTCGGCCGATGGTCCGTTCAATAGGTCGAGTATGTCTTTGGAGCCAGCCATACTTTAAAGTATACCAAATGTTGACAAATGTTAAAAATAGGCTAAAATATTACTTGGCGAAACAGTAAGAGGAGATATGTTTGGCGAGAGTTCCCAAGAAACGCTCAGTTGCGCTCAAGCCTACAACAGGTGTTACAATTAGAATGATACGCGAATTGCTTTTGCTGGATATCCTTGATCTTGCGGAATCGCGCGAAGAATTTGCAAAACGAGCGCAAATAACCGTAACAAGGCTCATCGAACTGGAAGATGACGAAGATATTCCAAACAAAGACGAGGTGTTGATGTTCTTCAGCTTGATCCCTCCAATGCGACACTAGTCGTCTGGCCCTGCACACTCTGCAGGGCCTTCTCTTATTCGGCTTTCTTTTTCTTGGCGAAGCCGCGTTTCTTTTTTGGCTCAGCGAAGATTTCCAGTGCGCGAGGGAGTTCGATTTTGTAAACGTCGTCGGTCTTGAGCGAGCGGAAGTCCTTAAGGTGGACTATGAAGGGTCCAAAGCGACCAATGGAGGCTGAGATTGGCTCACCCGTGTCGGGGTGATTACCCAAAACGCGCGGCAACGATAGGTACACAGCGGCTTCTTCAAGCGTCACGGTCGTCGGGTCTTTGCCTTTAGGAATGGACGCGCGACGTGGCTTTACTTTTGAACCTTTTTTACTTTCACCTTGCTGGACAAAGGGCCCGAAACGGCCATTGAGCACATAAATAGGTTCACCATTCTCGGGGTGCATACCAATAGGTTTTGCAGGTTCATGTGAGATAACTTCACCAACTTCAGTGCGGGCACCAAGACATTCGGGGAAGCTGGAGCAGCTCATAAATTTGCCCTGTCGGGAAAGTTTAAATACCATCGGCTTGCCGCATAGAGGGCAGGTAAACTCTTCTCCCGCAGGTCCCAGGTCGGTAATTTTGCCAGCTTCCTTGTCTTTTATTTTTACCTCTTTAAGAAATGGCGTATAAAAATCCTTCAGGGTTTTTGCATATTCTCTCTTGCCTTCGGCAATATCGTCGAGCTCGTCTTCCATCTCGGCGGTAAAGGTGTCGCTAATGTAGGTTGGAAAGTTATCTTCAAGAAAAGTCGACACCACGTCTCCGGTGTCGGTCGGCATAAGCGCGCGGCCTTCTTTGACCACATAGCCTCGGTCGCCGAGTGTTTTCATAATACTCGCGTACGTTGAAGGGCGGCCAATGCCGCGCTTCTCGAGCTCTTTAATGAGTCCGGCTTCAGTATAGCGAGATGGCGGGGCAGTCTGCTTTTCTTCGGCGGAGATCTCTTCAACGTCGAGTGCCTCACCAGCCTTTACCAAAGGGAGTTCAACGTCTTCGCCGCGCGCTGCGGGGTCCGCCTTGAGCCAGCCGTCGAACAGTACGCGCGAACCGTTGGCCGAAAATTGCGGGATTGTCTTGTCCTTTGTTTCAGCAATAATCTTAGTTTTAAGGAGTTTTGCATCAGACATCTGCGACGCTATGGTACGGCGCCAAATAAGTTCGTATAACTTTTTTTGCTCAGGCGTGTTACCGAGCGACTCTTTGTCCAGCCGGGTAGGGCGGATAGCCTCGTGAGCTTCCTGTGCATTTTTCGACTTGGTAGCGTAGGTGTGGCCTTCTGCATAGTCTTTGCCATACTTTTTCTCAATTACTTTCAGCATCGTGGCGCGCGCAGGGGCACCGAGGTTAGTCGAGTCGGTTCGCATGTAGGTAATGTGGCCCGCTTCGTATAGCTTTTGGGCGATACGCATCGTGTT
>JAYUDS010000078.1:0-7674 GCA_043739595.1 Candidatus Adlerbacteria bacterium
AAAGCTACTCTGGGGATAACAGGCTAGTTCTGCCTAAGCGTCCATAGCGACGGCAGAGTTCGGCACCTCGATGTCGGCTCATCACATCCCGGGGGTGGAGAAGCTCCCAAGGGTTTGGCTGTTCGCCAATTAAAGTGATACGCGAGCTGGGTTCAGACCGTTCAGAATCTCAAATTACCAAGGCCTGACCTTGGTAAGATGGGGGATTGAACCGTCTGAACCCCAACGAGAAGAATTTTCGTTCTACATTAAAATTAAAAGATAGAACCAACCCGCCACGGCGGTCGCATATAGAAATATATTCGAAGAAGCTGATTGATATCGGTAAAATCCAAGTTCACAGATACTTGGACAATACCGAGGGAATCCGAAAGGAACCCGTAGAGACTGAACGTCAGCCACCTTAAAAAAGGTGAAGATACAGTCCAATGCACGAAGTAATTCGTGGGAACATGCGTGAGACAGGTTGGTCTCCTATCTACTGCAGGCGTCGATTATTGATGAGATTTGCTCCTAGTACGAGAGGACCGGAGTGAACTAACCACTGGTGTGGCTGCTGTCCTGCCAAGGGCATCGCAGCGTAGCTATGTTGGGATTGGATAAGCGCTGAAAGCATCTAAGCGCGAAGCCGGCTCAAAGATGAATAATCATTATTAGATCCGTAAGAGATGATTACGTTGATAGGCTCTATGTGTACGCACAGCAATGTGTTTAGCAGAGGAGTACTAATCGATCGATTGTTTCCTTCTCTTGTGAGGGAAGATTTAAGAATCGCAATAATTTGTTGTCCCTCATTTTAATGAGGGCCGCAAAAATGCACTATTTGTTTTACAAAAATTAAGTTAAGCACAATCCATTTTGGATCTTGTGTTTTGGTGGCTCGACGGCGGGGACACACCCGTTCTCATTCCGAACACGGAAGTTAAGCTCGCTAGTGGCGATGGTACTCACCTTGAACGGTGGGGAGAGTAGCTAGCCGCCAGAACAGAGGGTCTAAAAGTGTAGTAGAAACAACGCCTAGGTAGGCGCTTTTTCTGCTACAATTGATACATGGCGATTTCATGGAGTTTGCGACGTAAAATGCTTTACTCGGGGGCAACCATGCTTGTGGCATTTTTTTTCGTCGGATATATTTGGTTGAAGTACTTCAATGATCCAGCGACCTGCTTTGACCAAAAACAAAACGGCTCTGAAATTGGCGTGGACTGCGGCGGTGTGTGTGCACTACTGTGTCGGCAACAGGTCCATGACCCTATTGTGTTGTGGTCGCGTGCGTTCCCCAACGGTACCCAAGCCTACTCTGCGGCTGCATATATCGAGAACAATAACAGCGCAGGTGCCCACGCGGTTCACTACGCTTTTCAGTTCTTTGACGCAAATAATAAGCTTGTGTTGGAGCGTGACGGGGTCACCGAGATCCCGCCGGTGCATATAGTGCCGGTCGTTGAACCTGCTATATACGCAGGTAACCGAACTATTGTAAAAGCCCTTTTCTCGTTCTCAGAGCTGCCGGTGTGGAAGAAAATTCCAAGCGACGCTATTCCAAACCTGCACTTGGCCGGTCAAACGCTTTCGGCTAACTCGTCGAGACTCGACGCAACTATAGAAAACATATCGCTCGTTCAGGATGCAGAAAATGTGACACTGGCTGCTGTACTTTTCGATGCAGACGGAGTCGCACGTGCGGCATCCAAAAGCGTAGTCCCGCACATTGACCATCGCTCATCAATTAACGTGGTCTTTACATGGCCGCAAGGGTTGGAAAATATTGTGCGTTCAGAAGTGACGGTGCTCCCATCGTTCTAGTTATCAAAAGAAAAGTTCTTCACAAAACCAACCTAAAAAGTCCTCTGTCTTACCTGGATTTTTGTATGTTGGTTTTGTTTCAACGTATGACACCAATTAAACTTAAAGAAAAAAAAGGTACTGTAGACTGGTTGACCTACCTTGCTGCACTCGGCCTGTGTGGTTTGGGGTTGGTGACTATGAATTCGTTCGCCGGCCATGATCCGATTTTTATAAAACAATTAATATGGCTGATAGTGGGCACACTCGTGTACTTTGGTGCGAGCCAAATAGACTGGCGTTTTTTACGCAATACCGGTGTTGCAACCACGCTGTTTGGGGTGCTGGTCTTGCCGCTTATTTTCCTGGTTGTGCTTGGCCATGCGGTGAAGGGCGCCAAAAGTTGGATATCGTTTGGCGGCATCGGGGTTGAACCTATTGAGTTTGTAAAGTTAGCGCTCATCGTACTTTTGGCCAAGTATTTTTCTCGCCGGCATATTGAAATCCGAAATATTCGGCATATTTTTGTATCGGGGTTATACGCCGGATTAGTCTTCGTTTTGGTGGCACTTCAACCAGACTTAGGAGGTGCCATTATTGTGGGACTTATTTGGTTCGGCATGGTGCTTTTTTCAGGAATTTCTCGGAAGCATTTTATTTCAGTGATTGTGCTCGGTACGGTAGCATTCTCGGCTATGTGGTTTTTTGGATTCCATGATTACCAAAAACAGCGAATTATGACGTTTATAAACCCCAAACACGATATTTACGGCACGGGGTACAACGTATACCAGTCAACCATTGCGGTGGGCTCGGGAGGCGTATTGGGGAAAGGAATAGGCTATGGCACCCAAAGCAAGTTGCGATTTTTACCGGAATACCAAACTGACTTTATTTTTGCTGCGTACGCCGAGGAGTGGGGGTTTGTCGGCATCATATTAGTATTTACTCTGTACGGCACCATCTTTTGGGGACTTCTCAGGACGGCAACGAAAGGTGCTACAAATTTTGAAACTCTATTTACTATCGGAGTTCTCTGTTATCTGGCGGCGCATTTTGCGCTCCATGTTGGCATCAATATGGGGGTACTGCCAGTCACCGGCACAACCATTCCATTTATGAGCTACGGAGGTTCGCATATCTTGGCAGAATTTTTAGCACTCGGTATGGTGGCAGGTATGGCAGCGTACGCCAGGGCTGGAACAAGGCAGTCTATGGACCGAGAGTTTGACGGTGGCTACAGCCAAATTTAATGTAATTATGCCGCGTACACCTCTTTTGTTTTATTCACCATCGTTTCGATAGAAAACTCTCGCGCAACTTTTTCTTGCAGTGTATGTCCCAGCGTTTCTCGGAGCAGAGCGTCGTCCATAAGTTGTGCGATGTTGCGTGCAATGTCGCTCGGGTCCTTACTTCGGGACAGCAAGCCTGTTTTTGTATCGTCGATAATATCGAGCGTGCCCGGTATGTCGCTTGCAACGACAGCTCTGCCCGCTTGGCCTGCTTCTAAAAGAACTGTCGGCAAACCTTCCTTTGTTGAGGTGAGCGTGAACACGTCAAACGCAAGGTCATATCGGTATGCATCGGGCACAAACCCGGCCAGGTGCACGACCTCTTCAAGGGCGTTTTCAATAATTTGTTTTTTGAGAGCATGTTCTTCTTCGCCATTCCCCAGTATAAAAAGATGGAATATGCGTCCTTCCTTGTGTAAGAGTTTTGCTGCGTCCAGTAAGTACGGAAGACCCTTATTGCGTGTGAGTTCAGCCACTGTGCCTATCCAAAAAGTATTTCCATCTTCGACCAGTCCCACCCGCAGCGCGAGCGCTACGCGCGAACGCTCGCGTGCGTCAAACTGGAGCGTCGGCAACCCGTTGTGTATGAGCACAAATTTATTCGAGGAGTACGGCTGAGTTCTCTCTAAATTGTCCTTAGAAATAACAATGACCTGATGGCACAAAAGAAACGTGATGCGAGAAAAAAAGTACATAAGAAATGTCGCGACTTGGCCACGGTCTTCGTCCCAGGCTAAACCATGGGAGGTAAATATTATTTTTTTGACGCCAGCCATGCGCGCGGCCAGAGCGCCAACTCCTCCTGCTTTTGAGGAGTTAAGGTGCACAATATCGGGCTTTTCTTTTTTAAAAAGTAGATAGAGCTCGCGTACTGCGTGAAGGTCGTTCAGGAGTGCTACGTCTCGCACAAACGTACGTATGTAAGAGGTGGGTATATTTTCCAAGGCGAGCCGACTGGCAAGTTCTCCGGTGCTGCTATGCGCTACTCCTGTACCGCCGAAGGCAACTGCAACCTCAAATTCGTCCCGGGGAAGTGCGGTTGCCAGGTTAAAAACGTAGCGCTGCGCGCCGCCCCAGTTGGATTTGGTGATGACATAGAGAACTTTCTTTTTCATGTGATTTTGTCGAAATTACTGAGTTTCAAATCTGCTGATTCGCATGCCGCGTAATCGTCCTTTGGACGCGGCTGAGTAACTTGAGAGTAGTATATATTGTTGTATTGTTAATAGTAACCATTATGACCCTGTTTCGCCCCCGAACGACCATTCTATTCATAGGGGATATATCCTTCTTTATATTCTCACTCTGGTTGTCGCTTTTTTTGCGAACTTTTGAAGTGCCCTCGAGCGGCTTATTTGTAGCACACCTGATACCGTTTTCTCTCTTATTTGTGGTGTGGATTGTTGTATTTTTTATTGCAGGATTATACGAAAGCCGTTCCATCATATTCGCACGACGCGCACTTTCTGACACCTTACTTGTTGCTGAAACCATCAACTTTAGCATTGCGGCACTTTTTTTCTTTTTTGTACCAATTTACGGCATTGCTCCAAAAACACTTCTTATTATCTACTTGCTCGTGTCATTTCTCCTTGTGCTCTACTGGCGCGCGCTCCTCTTCCCTTATCTCGGGCTTCAAAACACCGAGCGCGCGGTTGTTGTAGGGCTTGGAGAAGAAATTGGCGAGTTGGTCGTGGCACTTAAAAATGCTCACCATGCGCCTGCTAACATTGTGTCGGTGATAGACCCGCACGAACCGAATCTCGCTAAACGCATAGAACGAGATGTTGCGGAGTTTGCACCCAAGTTTATTATCGCTGACCTAACTGACGAAAAAATATCTGACGCGTTCCCCAATTTATACAACTACCTTTTTCACCGCATTCGTTTCATCGATGCTGCGGTGTTGTACGAAGACGTGTTTGGTCGTATACCGTTGTCGCGCATCGACGAGCTCTGGATAGCGCGCAATATTTCCCGCTCTGCACATGTGCTGTATGACCCTTTAAAACGCGCGATAGACATCGTGTTTGCAATTATAATTGGTATCATATCGTTGACTGCGTATCCCTTTATCATTGTGGCAATAAAATCTGAAGACAGGGGCCCTATTATGGTGGGGCTCGACCGGGTGGGGGAAGGTGGTCGTGTGTTTAAAATGTATAAATTCCGCAGCATGACCGGTAATGACCATGGCGACTATGGACCTGACGGTAAAACAAAACTCAAGGTGACGCGCATAGGCCGGTACCTGCGTTCGTGGCGCCTCGATGAGTTGCCACAAGTGTGGAATATCCTTGTCGGTAACCTTTCCTTTATCGGACCGCGGCCGGAGTCGCCGGCGCTTGTTGAAACCTATGAGAAAGAAATCCCGTTCTATTCAGTACGGCATCTTCTGAAGCCTGGTCTTTCGGGTTCGGCTCAGCTGTACTACCATGGCGACCCGCACCACGCAGCAGACGTTTCGGCTACAAAAATGAAATTGTCGTATGATGTGTTCTATCTTAAACATCGCTCGCTCACGCTCGATTTATCAATTTTCGTCAAAACCATCCGCCGCATCTTGATGCATAGTAATGCATAATTAAAAGAAAAAAGCCGCGTCTGGGTCGTGTATCAAAGAACAGGCCGAATCTCAAAGGATGATTCGGCACGATCTCGCTGGATCGCATGCTTTTAACAAAATCACATGAAAGAAAAAGTAGTAGTCACCGGCGGCGCAGGATTTATAGGTTCTCATCTTACCGAAGAGCTCACAAGGGCGGGGTATGAAGTATCTGTTATTGATTTAAAACACGGCAGTGATATACGCCAAGAAGAACATCTAACCAAAGCATTTGAGAACGCAAAATTTGTCTTCCATCTTGCCGCGCTTCCGCGAGTTGCATATTCAATTGAACATCCTGTTGAGACTAACGAAACGAACGTCACCGGCACGCTTAAGGTGCTGCAGGCAGCAAAAACCGCGGGTGTTTCCAGGGTAATGTATTCTGCGTCGAGCTCTGCGTATGGCGACCAAGCAGTTATGCCGCTTCGCGAGGATATGAAGGTACACCCTATGAGTCCGTATGCGCTACAGAAGTACACGGGAGAATTGTATTGCCGCATGTACTCAGAGGTGTACAGTTTGCCCACGGTCTGCCTGCGTTATTTTAATGTGTATGGTCCGGGTGCGTCTGCCGAAGGAGCGTACGCACTCGTTATCGCAAAGTTTTTGAAGCAGCGCGCGGGAGGGAAACCTCTGACTATAACGGGGGACGGAGAACAAACGCGCGATTTTACCCATGTGCGGGATGTGGTGCGAGCCAACATGCTTGGGGCAACGAGCGCCTTAGTTGGAAAAGGAGAAGTTATAAACATTGGTGCAGGACATAACGCTTCTGTGAATAGAATTGCCGAACTTATCGGAGGTCCAACTGAATATATTCCTGCCCGGTTAGAACCGCATGACACCAGAGCTGATAACTTGCTGGCAAAAAAACTTTTAGACTGGGAGCCGACTATTACGCTTGAAGAGGGCATTGCGGAATTAAAGCAGCTGCATGACATCACATGACTGTTGACGGAAAAAAGATAGCACAAGAAATAGTGGCGCAGCTTTTACACATGCGCCCGTCACTACTATCAAGTGTAAAACTTGGCGTCGTCTTGGCCGAAGGGGACGCCGCAAGCGCTTCGTTTGTGCGCATTAAAGAGCGGGTAGCAGAAAAGCTGGGAGTGGAATTGGTCCGAGAGTTTTTGACGAAAGAGATGGGGACAAAAGATGCCTTGGCAGCGATTGATAGACTCGCAAAAATGACGCAAGGGATAATCGTGCAGCTCCCGCTGCCGAAGCAATTTGATAGTGAAGAAATTCTTGCCGCAGTGCCGACAACTTATGATGCGGATGCGCTCAACCCAGCACAAACTGTAGTGCGCGCCCCCGTCGCCGAGGCGGTTTCAGAAATTTTAGTACGCCACAATATTTCAGCCCAAAATAAAAAGGCGGTGGTGGTGGGGGCAGGAAGGCTTGTGGGGACTCCGGTTATAGAACTTTTAAAAAATTTAGGTGCCCACGTCTCGGTCGTGACGCTGGATGAAGGTTCGCTGTCAGATTTGCATGATGCCGACATCGTCATCTCCGGCGCGGGCAGCCCAGGCATGATCCTTCCGCAAATGCTTAAAGAGGGCGTGGTGCTTATCGACGCGGGCACGTCCGAGTCTGGGGGAAAAGTCGTCGGCGATGCCGACCCATCCTGCGCTGAAGTCGCCTCTGTGTTTACCCCCGTCCCCGGTGGTGTCGGGCCTATTGCAGTTGCGATGCTGTTTAGAAATTTGTTTGAGTTAGTTAAAACACAAAAATAAACCACCCGAACGAAAACTTTCCGTTCGGGTGGTAGTGATTCGTCTGCGTTCGCAAGGATCTCCTTTCTGGGTTGCTGACGAAAATACACAGTTAAATTGGGGTATGTCAACCCTTCATTTCTGCCTTAAATCCTGGTATGCTCCCGTTAATGTTCGCACTGCGATATAGCGCTGTCTTGGTGGTTGTCACGGCCCTTCTTGTGGGCACTTTTGTGTACTTCACTAACCATGGTCGCTTTGCCTTTAAACTTGG
>JAYUDS010000079.1:0-2962 GCA_043739595.1 Candidatus Adlerbacteria bacterium
TCTGATAAAGTAAAAAAGTTTGTCCAAAACGAATTGACCGGCACATACGGTTACCTCTTTGCAAAAAATAATATTTTATTATATCCGCGCGTTGCAATACAACAAAATATTCTCCAGCAGTACCCGATACTCGCAACAGTTGATGTACACGCGCAAAATTTTCATAGTATAGAAATAGTTGCTACCGAACGGCAGCCTGCAGCGCTATGGTGCGGCGAATCACAAGAAACTTCTGCAAGTTGTTATCTTATAGACAAAAGCGGGACTATTTATGCGCCAGCGGTGGTGTATTCTGGCGATGCATACCAAAAATATTTGGGTCCAACTACGGGAGGTACCTTGCCACGGCAGTTTTTGACCCCGACGCAATTTCACTCTTTGTCAGTGTTGGTGGACACTTTGCAAAAAAAGCAAAACCTTACAATGCAAAGCATTTCGGTTGATGCGGTCAATGACGTGCGCGTTATGTTCAACAACGCTTTTACACTTATATTCCCGCTCACGACCGACAGCGGCGACTTGTTTGATCGGTTTACGTTGGCACTGTCTGTTAAACCGTTCTCTGGGCGTTCACTGGACGACTTTGAGTACCTCGACCTTCGTTTTGGGGACAAGCTGTACTACAAAGCAAAGTTTCAAGCCACTTCAACGAAGTCGGTGGTCAAACCGAAATAATATGGTACGGTGATAGCGGAGCTTTTTTGTGCTCTTAACTATAGGAAAGAGAGTTCTCCGATGAATAAATCTGGAATGGAAGATACGAATATCAACCTCTTCAAATCAGTAGTGCTCTGGCTCGTCCAGGCTCCAGAGCGCGATTTTTCACTGCGTCAATTGGGAGTGTTGCTCACATGTTACCTAGACGACACACCTCAAACAGTGAGGGGTCTTGCGGCCGAACTGCGCATTAGCAAGCCGGCTATAACCAGGGCGGCTGACCGCTTAGAGGAAGCTGTTCTACTCAAAAGGGTGAAGGACCCACAGGACAGACGAAGTGTATTTATGAAGCGGACCGCGGAGGGAATGAAGTTCATGCGCAGGTACCGTAGAGCTATTGTTGACCATCAGCACGTGATGAGTGCATCCATCTGAACATGGGGTATGAAAAAGTATTTCTTCCTCTCTGACACAGGTCCTAAGCAGGCCTGTGTTTTTTTATATGTGAACTAATGCTATGGTAAAGCCCATGCAGAATTTCTGGGAGAAATTGCCCAAACCTTTTTTTGTGATGGCACCTTTAGCCAATGTTACCGACGCGGCATTTCGCCGTATCATTGCCAAATATTCCAAACCCCTGGGCCCTGACGTTATGTATACCGAGTTTGTATCAGCCGATGGGCTAGCGCGCGCAAGCGACGAAGGAAAGCAGAAGCTTATGCGGGACTTGTTGTTTACCGATGCAGAGCGGCCTATTGTTGCGCAATTTTTTAGTGCGTCTCCCGAATATATAGAGCATGCCGCAAAACTCGCTCAAGAGCTTGGTTTTGACGGTGTCGATATAAACATGGGCTGCCCTGACAAAACTATTGAAAAACAAGGGGCGGGAGCAAAACTTATTTTGGCCCCAAAGCGGGCAAGAGAACTTATAGAAGCAGCAAAGCGGGGAGCACCCAACATCCCCGTTTCTGTCAAAACACGTGTTGGTTATAACCTTGATGTGCTCGACGAGTGGTTGCCCGAACTTTTGCAAGCAGAACCATCGGTTGTTATTGTGCATGCTCGCACGCGCAAAGAAATGTCGCTCGTGCCTGCCCGGTGGGAGCGAGTCAAACGAGCGGTTGAAATTAGAGATGAAATGAAAAGTAAAACGCTTATTGTAGGCAACGGCGACCTCACGGACATTTCAGACGCGAAAGCTAAGGTGGAGGCTAGCGGCGCAGATGGGGCTATGCTTGGTCGCGCAATATTTGGCAGGCCGTGGCTCTTCGCTGAAGCCGCGCCCCAATCGACACTGATGCGGCACGATTCTGCTGAATCGGCAGAAGAAAAACTGAAGCAAATAGTCTGGCCTCGCCTTGCCGACAGGGCGATTGTCGGCGAGCGAGGAGACCTAAGGACTTTTGTGGAAGCTTTTCCTCGAGAGACTGGGAGATTATATATCGCGATTGAACACACGAAGTTGTTTGAAGAATTGCTGGGAGACATAAAAAACTTTGCAATTATGAAAAAACATTTCAAGGCATATGTTGAAGGGTTCCCAGGAGCAAAAGAACTTCGGGTGCAATTGATGGAAACAAAAAATGCCGCAGAGGTGGAGAATCTTATCGAAGATTTTGTACTCATGCCGTATACTGGCGATATATGAACGAAACACTCCATGCAAACATTTTTTTCTTTATTACGTCTGTTGCAGTCTTGGCTATTACGGCAGCCTTGCTTATAGTGTTGTGGTACGTCATCGCTATTTTACGCGAAGTGCGCAAGATAACTTTGCGGGTGCGCAAAGCGAGCGATAATCTTGAAAAAGATATAGACTATCTACGTCAGGAAATAAAAAATGGCGGCGAAAAAGTTCTTACGATAGTCAATACGTTTGTTGGGTTCGCGATGGGGCGCTTCGTCAAGCCGACCAAGCGCCCAACATCACGAAAACGTGTGGTGGACGAGACAGAAAACATAGAATCTGTATAATGCAGTATTAACGATTAATTTTTAAAATATATGGCCAGCAATGGAAATAATAAAGACAAAGGTGTAAGTACAGGTACTGCTCTGGGAGTAGCCGCAGCAGCGGCTGCCGCAGCAGCCGCTGCAGGAGCATACTGGTTTTACGGCTCAGTAGACGCATCGAAGCATCGCAAGTCGGTTAAAAGCTTTATGCTTAAGGCGCGCGCAGATGTGCTTGAAGCCGTAGAAAAAGTGAAGGACATCGACAAGAGTACCTACTTGGCTATCGTTGACCGTGTGGTTGCGAAGTATTCGACTGCAGCTGGAGTGACTGCAGCAGAAGTGACTCAAATGA
>JAYUDS010000080.1:0-2953 GCA_043739595.1 Candidatus Adlerbacteria bacterium
CTTTTTTGAGACATACTCTTAAATTCCATACTTATAATATAAAGACTGTTTACACTAGTTTAGAGGATTGTCAATAGAAGCATTGACTTAACGAGTTTACGTTGCAGGAGTGTTTGCGACACTGTTTTGCATGTATGACACACATACTCTCTGACCAGTTTTTCAATCGGTTGGTAAACTTTGGCGGTTTGTATTGAAAGAAACGAAGACAAAAAAGAAGATAAAAAATAGGCGAGTTCCAGAAATAGGAACTCGCCCAGAAGTTACCAGCCTTGTCGTTCCCGTGGCGGTACGTGATGATGGTGGCGCCTAGGTGGCGGGGGAGGCGGTAGTACATATACTACCGTCGGGGGAGAACGGTATACGGCCGGTGGAGGATATGTCGGCGCGCTTTGTTGCCAATAATATCTGTTGGGAAGATACTGTTGTTGTATAGAATGTCTACCGCCATACCCATTCATTATGCGTATGCATGTTTCGTAGGGGTATATGCGTCCCGTGTTTCTATCGACACATGGACAGCCGACGTACGCCGAGGCACTTGAAACGAAGGGTAATGACACTAGGGTGGCGAGTGCCGAAGTGAACAAAACTTTTTTCATGAATCCTCCTTGTAATCAGTGGTTACCAGCAAGTTTGACTGTGGATGAGGCCGGTCTTTGAGTCCATCCATGAGGTGTTTTTGCAGTATTTTCCCTCATAGGGTGGCCTTGGAGCCGGTACAAAAGCGTCTGGATTTTGCACACTTGAAACTTTACGGCTGGTGTCTGGGGGTGTCTGGGATCTCCTAACCTCGATGTCACATCCTCCACCTGCGAGCAACAGTACGCACAACAACGCGCATTTTTTCATGTAAGAAACTCCCTGTACATCTGCGAATAAAATACCTTTTTGCACCTGTTTGTCAAATGAAAAAGCGGGTGGCATCCGCTCAATCATATTGTTTTTTTACTAAAAATTTATGCAAACATGCTGTCTACAACCGTCTTTACTACTGTGCCGTCTGCTTTACCTTTAAGGTCTTTCATAAGCGCACCCATCAGTTGGTTTGCTTTAGTTTTGTCAGTGATCCCAAGTTCTGCTGCCTTGGCAGTGGCAGCCAGTCGAACGTCTTCTTCAGACATAAGTGCTGGAAGCATAGACTCAATGATAGCTAGCTCAGCTTTTTCTCCTTCGGCTAAGTCTGCGCGCCCGCCTTTTTCAAATTGCTCAATGGAGTCTTTGCGTTGTTTGCTCGCACGGCGAATAATTGCCTCTACATCTTCAGGAGACATTTCATCGGTTGGCTTGCCGCCTTTGGCTACCACTTCATTAGTAGCCGCTGTCATAATGCCGCGTATAACTGAAAGCCGCACCGCGTCTTTTGCGCGCATCGCATCTTTCATAGCTTCACGTAATTCAGTCTGATTCATATGGCTTCATCATAATCTCGACCGTGGTAAACTGCAATAATGTTTGAAATTCTTATAGTCGTATTGCTCGTCGCCAATCTTGGGCTGGTCGCCTATCTCCTTTTGCGTACACCGGCAAAAATTGAACTTCCTGAGTCCGACAACCAAGGTCTTATCATGCTTCAAAACCAACTACAAGACTTGACCCGTTCCATGGACCAGAAGCTCGGGGAAGGAAGCGACCGTATGTTCGACTCGATGAAGACCCAGTTCAGCCAGTCGCAGCAACTCATGAGCAATATCACGAGCCAAGTGTCGGCTCAGCTTATCGAAGTCACCAAAGGCGTGACGGAAACTAAGGAGTCAACCAAACAAGTTTTTGTTATAGCAGAGCAGCTCAGCAACCTCGAAAAAGTACTTAAAAACCAAAAACAGCGCGGCAACCTAGGAGAAGCTTCGCTCGAGTTGGTTATGAGCAATATTCTCCCGCCGACTGCCTACAAGATGCAGTACGAATTCCCCGGCGGTGAGACGGTCGACGCGGCAATTTTCACCAAAGAAGGTGTTATCCCGGTTGATGCGAAGTTCCCACTCGAAAATTACACCCGGTTACACAACGAGAAGGACGACATTCGTCGCGCCGAGTTCGAAGAGGCGTTCAAACGCGACCTAAAAAAGCGCATAGACGAAACGAGCAAATATGTCCGCCCCAAGGACGGCACGCTGCCGTTCGCGTTCATGTATATCCCCGCCGAGGGCATCTACTACGACCTGCTTAACGACGGCATAGGTGGGGTCAACACCCGCAATATGATCGACTATGCACAAAACGACCGCCACGTGATCATCGTGTCGCCAACTACCTTTGCCGCATACCTCCAGTCGGTCCTATATGGCTTCAAGGCGTTCAAAATAGAGGAGCAAGCAAAAGACATAGCTAAGAACGTTGAAGCCTTGGGGCGCCACATTAACGCCTACCAGGACTACTACAAAAAGCTGGGGAGCTCACTTTCAACCACAGTCAACCACTACAACGCCGGTACTAAGGAACTTGGGAAGATAGAGAAAGACGTTCTACGCATAGACGCCTCGACCGACATTGACATAAGCATAGCCGTCCTCGACAAGCCGCTCCTAGAAGGGAAGGAGTAGCCACTATTTGCCTTTTGTAAGGAAATTAGTTATATTGCTTGAGTTATGGCACCCAAAGCACCAACAACAGAAAAGGCACCAAAAGTAGCGAAAGCTCCTAAGCTGGTCAAGGAAATGGCAAAAGAATTTGCCGTCATCCAGACGGGCGGGAAGCAATATCTCGTCTCCGAGGGTGATACCGTCAAGATTGAGAAGATCAAAGGCCCGTTGACCGAAAAAGGGTATGGTACTTTCAACATTGGCGATACTGTTGTTTTTGACGAAGTCCTCCTGGTTGATAATGGACTCGACACCACCATTGGTACTCCTTTTATACAAGGTGCAAAGGTTTCAGCAGAAGTTAAGAAAATTGCCAAGGCCAAGAAGGTTACGGTCATCAAATACAAGGCAAAGTCAAACTATTTTAAAAA
>JAYUDS010000081.1:0-17700 GCA_043739595.1 Candidatus Adlerbacteria bacterium
GGCCGCCGCCGGAACCACAACAACACCAACAAGCACTGGAGTGGGTGCCACACCTGGAGCAGGAGCAGCTAGATATAGTGGTGGACGAACGCAACCAACGTTTACTCCGATTCCTAAAGTTGCGGGCTCAGGAACACCCTTAAACAGCAATGTTACATCTACTGTGGGTCGCAAGGAGCCAACCGTAGTGCCCGCAGGAACTCCGATTCCTCCTGCTCCAGCGGCCGACCACATAGGTCGTAAAGAACCAACGTTTACTCCGATTCCCAAAGTTGCGGGCTCAGGAACACCTGCAAACAACGCTAAATCTACAACAGAGCTCCAAGCAGAAGCTGGCAAAACGAATGTGCGTGTAGAACCTGCTGCAAACACACACACTGATGGCCCTCATGATGGATTGGCTTCGACACTGCCGCCTGCACCACAGGCAGAACCCGCCCCAATGAGCTCAACCACACACACAGATGACTCACATGATGAGACCAAGCCTCCTACACCTCTCATTATGGAACCTACTCCTCATATACCCGCTTCTGCTACTGTAGCTATGGCTTCTACAGTAGAACCCGCTCGGGTGATGCCACATATTTATGCCGACCCTTCCACGCGGCTAAAAACGTCGAGTTCTGCAGCGTCCTTTACGACCTCGTCCGAAGAAAAACCAAAATCGGCATGGGATAAAGCAGGAGAAGAGGTAGAGAAAAAGAAAATAGAAGAAAGACAAAAAGAAGAAGCGTACCAGCGCAACAAACTTTTCAGAGAAATTCGTCACACACTTAAAAAAGCGGGACAAAATTTAAAGGGTTTAACCGCAAAAAAAGCAGCAAAAACATCGCCTTCAGATGAAGCTTCGCTAGCTCCCTCAACAGAGGAAGTTACACACTCAGAGTCAACGCCACAAGAAAACATAGGGTAGAATACAGGCTATATGGAGCCAACTATTGAGCAACAAGTGCAAACCCGGCTTGCTGAGCTGCCCGCAGACGTGCGCGACGCTATTCAGTCTGCAGACCTCACGCACAAAATGCAGTCGATTGGCAAAGAACATCAATTGCACCTAGACCAACTGACCGCTCTCGAGCAAGAAATAATGATGATCATGCTGGGGTTCTCTGACCCAAGTGAGTTTGTCCAAAACGTCGTAGAGGAGGTGCATGTTACGCAAGAGGTGGCAGACGCTATAACCAAAGAAGTCTCTGAGCAAATTTTCCTTCCTATCCGCGAGTCTATGAAGCATTTCATTGACAGTCGTTCAGTAGCACCAGAAACCATCCCTCAATCGGAAATGCGTGTAGAGGTGAAGCCTCCTGAACAGGTAGAACCCCTATTAGTCGTAGAATCGCCGGATGCCCCTCCGGGTACCGCACCGGCAGCCCCCGCACCACCTGTCTTAAAACCAGAATTTCCAGCGGCAGATGTGATGCTTTCTCAAAAAACAGTTACCCTCCCGCCTCACCAACCCCAACCCACACAGCCTCGTGACTACGCGACCGACCCATACCGAGAACCCATAGAACCGTAAATCTGAAGGAGGCGATTTTATTTGTGCTATATACTGAAAGGTAATGCGGTATCAAGTTCCTCAATTTATTGAGGTCGAAGACAAGATATTCGGCCCGCTTACGATTAAGCAGTTTATATACCTGGCTGGGGCAGGGGGAGTGTGCCTCATGTGTATTAGCCTTCTACCACTCCTACTGGCCATACCGGTCGCAGCGCCTTTTGTAGCAGCTGCAATAGGACTCGCTTTTTACAAAGTAAACGACAGGCCTCTTATTGTGATGCTTGAACACGCATTCCGTTACCTCGTGAGCAGTAAACTATACCTTTGGAAACAACACCAACCAGAAGTCGAAGAAAAAGCACCCGAACAAGTTGTAATAAAACAAATGGGTGGAGTACCGCAGATGACTCAAGGCCGGCTCAAAGACTTAGCGTGGTCTCTTAACATCAAAGACAAAAGCCGTATAGACGTCGACATAGAACAACCAGGGCACACCATGTAAGTATGGCTGATACTACTGTCAAAGCAGGGGCGACACAGCAGTTCGTACCGATTAAAGAGGTGCGGGACGGTGTTGTGATACTTAAAGATGGGTCGTTGCGTGCGCTTCTCATGGCATCGAGTATCAACCTCGCGTTGAAGTCGCAAGACGAGCAGGAAGCAATCATCAGTCAGTTTCAGAACTTTCTTAACTCGCTTGAATTCACGGTGGAATTTTTCATCGAGTCACGCGACCTCGACATTCGGCCATACTTGGCGCTTTTAGAAGAACGTTACGCTGCAACATTGGACGACCTGATGAAAATCCAGGTGCGAGAATATATCACTTTCATCAAAGACTTCACTCAGCGGGCAAACATTATGACTAAAAATTTTTTTATCGTCGTGCCATACGACCCAGCACTCATTGCGCGCGGCGGAGGCATCGCAGGCGCACTCGCCAGCCTTATCCCGACGAACCACCCTACCAGTGCTACGGTAACCGACGAGCTATTTAGTCAGTACCGTATGCAGTTGGAGCAACGTATTGCGGTCATTGAACAAGGGTTGGTGCGCACGGGCGTGCGCGTCGTATCCTTAGGTACTGAAGAGGTGATAGAGCTTTTTTACAAACTCTTTAATCCAGGAGAGCTTGAAAAACCGCTTCAGATAACACAAATAACAAAATAATATGGATTTACTCAATTTTTTATCGACTAAACAGGCACCCCGCGAAGTACCAATTGCGCCTATTTTACCTGACCAAATATACCGCCAGGGTATACTCGAGCTCCAAGACGTGCTTGCCCCTTCAGCACTTAAAATTACGCCCCGCGAAATTAACTTGGGTGACAAAATTGCGCGCACTTTTTTTGTTATGTCATATCCGCGAACGCTGACTGACTCATGGTTTGCCCCTATCATTAACCTTGACCGCGTTCTTGATATCTCCATATTTGTACACCCAATTGACTCCGCCGAGATGCTGAAAAAATTTCAGAAAAAGGTAGCTGAAGTGCAGTCGCAGATCATGACGCGCGAAGAAAAAGGACTTGTGCGCGACCCCGTGCTTGACACCGCCTACCAAGACCTCGAAAACCTTCGTGACCAGCTCCAGCAAGCACAAGAAAAAATTTTTGACGTAGGCGTGTACATCACTATTTACGGCTCCAACATTGAAGAGCTCGACAAAGTGGAATCTGAAATTAAATCGGCACTCGAGTCCCGCCTTATTTATGTAAAGCCTGCACTTTTTCAGCAGGAACAAGGGTTCCGGAGCACATTACCTCTTGGTACGGACGAGCTTATGGTGAATTCAAAACTTAATTCGTCGCCGCTCTCTTCCATTTTTCCCTTCGTATCGTTTGACCTTACTTCAGATAAAGGCATTCTGTACGGAGTCAACCGTCACAATGCATCGCTTATTCTGTTCGACCGTTTTAGTCTGGAGAACTACAACTCGGTTATTTTCGCCAAATCGGGTTCTGGCAAGTCGTACACGACTAAACTTGAGATCCTTCGCACACTCATGTTCGACACGGAAGTGATTGTTATTGACCCTGAGCGCGAGTACGAATTTTTGGCTCAAACCGTGGGCGGCCGCTACTTCAACATTAGTTTGAACTCCGAACATCACATCAACCCTTTTGATCTGCCTCCACCGAGAGAGGACGAAAGCGCTGCAGACATCCTCCGTTCTAACATTGTGGCGTTAGTGGGACTCTTCCGCATTATGCTCGGCGGACTCACGCCTGAAGAAGATGCGGTTATAGACAAGGCAATCACCGAAACCTACGCCCTGAAAGACATCACTCCTGACTCCAACTTTGCCGATACCGAACCGCCGCTCCTTTCAGACTTTGAATTGGTGCTCTCGGGGATGGAGGGGAGCGAAAGTTTGGTTGCCCGCCTCAGCAAGTACACAAAAGGCACCTGGTCCGGCTTTATCAACCAGCCAACCAACGTCGATATAAACAAAAAATTCGTCGTGTTCTCGGTTCGCGACATGGAAGACGACTTGAAGCCAGTCGCCATGTACCTTATCACCCACTACATCTGGAACGCTGTTCGTAAAAACCTTAAAAAACGCCTTCTTGTCATCGATGAAGCATGGTGGATGATGAAGTCCGAAGACACGGCGTCCTTTTTGTATGGCATGGCAAAGCGAGGCCGCAAGTACTACCTCGGGTTAGCTACTATTACCCAAGATGTGGACGACTTTCTCAAAAGCCCCTATGGGCTGCCAATGATCACCAACTCCTCGATTCAGCTGCTTTTGAAGCAGTCTCCAACAACCATTGATAACCTCCAGAAGACTTTTAACCTCTCAGACGAAGAGAAGTATCTTCTGCTTGAAAGTGACGTGGGGGAGGGTATCTTTTTTGCCGGGCTCAAACACGTGGCAATTAAAGTTATTGCCTCATACACCGAAGACCAGATAATCACCTCTGACCCCTCGCAGATCCTTGCACTGCGCAAACAACGAGCAGAAAATGGAGGGGCAGCAACTATATGACCAAAGACATTACTATGAGCGTTCTGTTGCTCATGTTCGCCATTATGCTTGACGGTGCACAGGTACTTATAGGACTTGGCATCACAGGTATTACATCCGTAGCAAATCTTATCCCATTTGTAGGTCAAGGTATTTCAATGACGGGAAGCATGCTGGGAGCAGTAATTGACGTGTGTCTGAGTTTTTCGTTTGGCTCGGTGCTTATCTGTTTACTGGGGTTATCAGGCATGTTTTACCCAATAACATGGTTCGCCGGAGGTATTGCAGAAGTGATTCCTTTTATGGACATATTTCCTGGCTGGACTGTTATGGTGGCGAGGTGTATTTGGAAGAAACATTTTGAAATAAAAAAAGTACTTAGTGTCGCAGAAGGAATAGCAATGGGTGCGGCGCTCGAGGGCGCGGGCGCAACAGCCAGAGCAGGAACACCTGCTAGTAAAAGTGCGGCGAACGACAACAAACAGAGCGACAGTTCTAAAGGTGCTAAAATACATGTAAGTAAACAAATGGACGACATCCGTGCAAAAACAAAACCCTCCTATGCGTAGCTTACTTAATTTTATATTGGTACCTTTTCTAGGCTTTGCATTTTTTTCTTTTGGGCATGTTGCCCAGGCACAATTAGCTAATATGCAAGACCCTCTCCAGTTTATTATTTCGCCCGAAGTTCCTGGTCCAAATGCCATTGTCCGCATGGAGGTGCAAGGTGTGGGACCATTTCTCGGAAATTCTGTCATTACCTGGAAACAGGATGGAAAAAAAGTGAGTCAGGGACTCGGTAAGACAACATTCAGCTTTACCACGGGTGGGGTAGGGTCAGCCACTAAAATTGAAGTGTTAGTAAGTGCAGAGCTGGGCGATTATGTACGGACATATGTTTTTGCGCCGTCTGTTGTCGAAATGCTTTGGGAAGCAGACACGTCTACACCTCTTTTTTACCTTGGTAAGTCGCTGTTTACCGCAGGTTCTCGGCTTAAAGTCTTGGCATACCCAGCGATCGCCTCTGGTCGTTCCTTAGTCCCTTCTGGAAAACTGTCATTCAATTGGTCTCTCAACGGGCAACCGGCTACTGCTCAGTCAGGACTTGGTAAAGATGTGTTTTATATTGACGGCGATATGCTTCACAACAGCGAGGAGGTAAAGCTCGATATTTTCTTAAGCGGAGTCAAAGTGGGGAGGGGAGAAATAGCGATACCCACTGTTGACCCGAAGATACTTATTTACAACAAGGACCCACTACGCGGCGAGATACTCGACCAAGCGCTCCCCGGAACCTTTGGGTTAGGCAGCAACGAGATTACGCTTCAAGCAGAGCCGTACTATTTTGCAAACACGAGCAAACGCGCAGGGCAGTTGTCATATGCCTGGATGCTCAATAGTCGAGAAACAACTGGTCCAGACGCGGCGCGCGGGATACTTACTCTTCGACAAACCGGCCAAGGGGGCGGAGCCGCAAATGTAAGTGTTACAGTACAAAACAACGCATCAAACGCGCTGGTGCAAAGCGCTCAATCAGCACTCAATATATTTTTTGGCATTAAAAATAGCAACAGTTCGACGCCGCCTTTTGGACTATGAAAAAATTACTACTAGTAGCAACTTTATTTTTTTCAATAAACAGTCTTGTGCATGCGCAAGCTAATATCACCGGCACTAATCCCGATGGCAGCCCGGCTGCCATCGATGTAAGCAGTCGCAGTAGTAAAACTATTTCATATACACCACTTGAACCATTACCGGGAGGCTTCGACAAATTACAGACGGGGGACTTGGCACCATACATCCGTTCTGGGTTTAAGCTAGCTATATTACTTGGAGGTTTGCTTGCGGTTGTCATGTTAATACTCGGCGGTATCAGCTATATGGTGTCAGCAGTATCGCCTGACGCGAAGAGTAAAGCAAAAAAACGTATCGTAGGCGCACTATGGGGTTTACTCATTCTTTTGGGTTCGTATATTTTACTTAACACCATTAACCCGCAATTGGTAAATTTCAAAACACTTTTTTTGCCTACAGCAGGCCTTCCTGGCGGGGGGTCGGGAGTAACTGCTGGCGGCAATGGAGCTGGGACCGGTCCAGGAACCAACAATTGTACGGCGACTGGCCCTGGCACCTGTCAAGACACACAGTGCAGGAACCAACAAACCGTTACGCCATCAGGCGCAGGCTGTTCGCTTGATGTTTCCATATTAGGTACGTGGGAGTGTTATTGCAACTGATACAATAAAATTGTATGAACTGGAAATATATCATCGGTGGAATAGCAACGTTTGTGGCACTCATATTTGTAGTATGGTTTATATTTTTTCGAGTAGCATCAACGCCTGTAACCTCTACCACCCCAGATGGACTCTTTGGTTCTTCGCAGAATCAGCCGATACCAACCATTTCAAACAGTTCTGCAAAAACACAGAATCAGCAGTCCTTCGTATATACTCCGTCCAGGAAGAAAATTTTTATGATAGCGGAAGGGCCCGTAACCAGTGCGGTATTTACTCAAACTCACAACCCGACAACCACTTCAGTGCGGTATATCCGCCAAGACAGCGGGCACGTCTTTGAACAACCCTTAGACACTACCGGCAGTGCTGCGCGCGCAGTATCTAACACGACCATTCCTGGCATCGCAAACGCCGTGTGGACGCAATGGGGAAGTTCAGTGATTTTACAATATTCAGAAGGGGGCACCATAAAAACAGTATCTGTTGGGTTTCAACCATTAGCCACCAGCTCAGCGTTGGTGCAATTAAATACGCCACTGCGGTTCCTCTCCGACAACATCGTTAGTATAGCGGCTTCTCCCGACGGTATGAATATTGCGTATCTGTTGCAAACTTCAACAGGTACTGAAGGGTACATCGCAAATTACAATGGGACGAATAGTGTTCGATTGTTTTCTACACCGCTTTCGCAGCTGCGGATTACGTGGCCATCACGAAACAAGCTCCTTTTGCAAACCAAAGTTTCTGCTGGAGTCCCGGGTATGGCTTTTTCAGTTTCAGTAAAATCGGGCGTATATACACCACTTCTTTATACCAGTGGGCTTTCTACCACTGTGAACGGAAATTTTTCAAGTATCGTATACCAAACTGATGTAAGCGGAAAACGAACAACGTATGAACATGATGTAGCGTCGGGCCAAGACACAAAACTTTCAGCTCAACCGATTCCTGAGAAGTGTGCGTGGAGCTACGTTGCCCGTGCGGTCATAATTTGTGCCGTACCAAACAGTTATGTGCCTTTAAATTATCTTGACCTTTGGCACCAAGGAGCATTAGGGGTTGCCGACACCATTGTCGGTTACAACTTCGACACCGAAGCGGACGTGGCGATAGCCACTCCCGGCAGCAAAGAGGGAGGGGAGAAGTCTGATATTGGATACATTACTGTATCTCCAAATGGAGACTACGTTTTGTATGTGACGCGCGGCGATAGGTCTTTGTGGGGTGTGCGACTCACTCAGTAACTATATTCCCTGCGTACTTTGAGAAAATTTAAGTACAATATGGCGAAATTTTCCTTCGCCTGAAGATTCAGTTTTAATTTCCGGATCTTCCGCAAATAATTCGTGGATAACGAGTCGTTCATACGCCGTCATGGGCTCCATATCCACGTCATGTTTAAAAAGACGAGCGCGTTGCGCCAGCATACGTGCATTTTGACGAATCTTTTCCATCTGCTCTTCGTGGTATCCGTTCACATCTAGCAAAAAACTTGCCGCCTCCTCTCCATGTTGCGTTTCTACATACCTACGAAGCACCGTATTAAGCGCTCTAAGATGTTCTCCACCCTGCCCAATAAGGGTTTGGGAGTTCCCCGAAGTAACTGCAATAATTGTCCGGTGTCCGATAGTTACTTCAACTTTTTCTATCTCAACTCCGAGCAATTCCAAGAACTTTTCGGTAATATGTTTGAGTAGATCCGGATTCATACATCCACAATACTCCAAAGGAAATCTACTGCCAACTAGACAGTGTCAGCTTGTGAGCGCATTCAGTTTTTGGACAAAGAAATAGGCTGGTATTTGCGACGGATTATCCACTCTTGTCCTAAAGATACTAAGTTAGACACCGCAAAATAGAGACCCGCGGCTGCAGGGAAGGAATAGGCGATCACCCCCATCAGTCCTGGGAGGAAGTACAGCATCAGTTGTTGTTGCGTTCTCTGTGCCACCTCTTTTTCAGGCGTTGTTTTGGTTGTGGATTTAACTCGTGCAACTGAAAACCACATAACACCATATTGCAGGCCTGCCACTACTACAGCTAAGACAATATTATGAGAATTACCAAGCTGTATAAGGCCAAAAAACTCCATATTCACCATTTTTGGAGCTTCTACAAAATGATATAAGAGCCGTGTTGCTATGTTTGGTAAACCCTCCTTAAAAAAGGCTTGGTACAGTGCAAAAAGAATCGGTAGCTGAATAACGAGCGCAAGAATAGAACTGAACGGACGCACTTTATTTTTACGTAGCAGCTCCATAGTGCGACGGCTACGCTCGGTCGGATTGTCCTTATATGTCGTATTTATATCATCCATGTCACCCTGGATAGCCTGCATTCCTATCTGAGTTCGAATATTCGATGCAAAGGCAGGATAAAAAATTGCCCGCACAATGAGCGTCAATGCAATAATAGCTAAGCCCACATCTCCGTTGGGCATTATACCTATAAGGTATACGAAGACGTTATAAATAGGCTGTATAAGATACGTTTCAAACATAGAGTTAGGCAGTATGACGCAATAAGTGAGTTAGGTCTTCTGAAAACCTTGCCTGAAGATGGGTATTTGGCTTCTTTTGCACAAAAATTATAGCATTCCCTGACCCTGAAAAGGGTGCGAGTGCGTGGTAAGTGGCGCGACGTAGGCTATTACGCTCTACAGCTCCTTTCGCAACCGATTTTGGCACAATAACTGACGTTCTAAGAGGGTCTAAATTTGACACGTATTTTATCGACAAGTATATGCCACGCGAAGAACGGCCGCGCTTTAACACATCTGTAACTTCGAGAGACATAAGGCGGCGTGCTTTAGCAAGCATAGTGTGTAACTACACCGAAAGACGAGCGCGGCCCTTTTGGCGGCGGCGTGTAATGGTTTTTTTGCCACCCGGACTTGCGGTACGCTTCAAGAACCCGTGCGCACGTGCGCGCTTGCGCTTTTTAGGCTGGTAGGTCACTGACATACGTCGATTGTAGCCTATTCACACATTCTCCACAACCATCACTTTAAAACGAGAATTTTGACGGTAGGACTAACGAAGCGTATTGTACATACACCACTAATTATGACTACTACGAAAGAACTTTGGGAAAATGCACTCGTAGAGCTTGAGCTTACTATTTCGAAACCAAATTTTAATACTTGGTTTAAGGATACCCATATTGTGCGAGTTGAAGACGGAGTGGTGTATCTTGGTGTTCCGTCGCAATTTGCAAGAGACTGGCTTTCAACAAAATTTCATAAGGATATTTTACGGTCACTGCGCGGACTTTCAGACTCTGTGCGCTCAGTTGAATATTTAATCTCCCGCGGACCTAAGAAACAAAACGAAGAGGTCCGTTCTGTACCATCCGCTCCTTCAGAACTACCACTTGAAGCAGTACATGCACGAACCAACCTTAACCCTCGCTTTACACTCAGCTCTTTTGTAGTTGGTCCATTTAACGAATTAGCGCATGCAGCTGCCCAAGCTGTTATCCGAAAACCAGGTATTGCATATAACCCACTCCTTATTTACGGTCCAACAGGACTAGGAAAAACTCACCTTATACAAGCAGTAGGGAACCACTTTCGGATACAGGCACCTGAGCGTAAAGTGTTCTACGTTACATCAGAAAAATTTTCTATGGACTATGTATCAGCACTCCAAGCAGGAAAAGTACAAGGTTTTAAAGAAAAATACCGTCAATATGACCTCCTTATTATGGACGATGTACAGTTTTTAGCTGGGAGAGAGAAGATAAAAGAAGAATTTTTTCACCTATTCAACCATCTTTACGACGGTAACAAACAGCTTGTATTCTCGTCTGACCAACATCCGAATGTAATCCAAAACCTCGAAGACAGGTTAAAAAGTCGTTTTAACGCGGGTATGATCATTTCAGTCACTCCTCCAGACCATGAGTCACGACTAGCAATCGTACGTACTAAAGCCTCTATGCATAATGTCGTACTTCCTGACGATGTGCTTGAATATCTTGCAAGTACAATTGAAGGAAATGTACGTGAACTAGAAGGGGCTCTTAATCTACTCCTTATTCATCTTGAGATGCGCTCTGAGCCCTTAACCATAGCTGATGCGAAGATGCTACTACGAGGTGCATCAAGCACCTCTAAGAAGGCGGTATCGATTCCTGAAGTAGTTCGCACTATTGCGAGCTTTTATGGAGTTGATGAGTCGAGTATTTATGAGAAAACTCGCAGAAAAGAGGTAGTACGTCCCCGACAAGTTATAATGTTCTTACTGCGTGAAGACTTCAAAATATCATTTCCAACTATAGGTGAGAAATTAGGGGGTCGCGATCACACTACGGTTATCCATTCATGTGAGAAGATACGCCATGATCTGCCGAGTGACAGTGTTTTGACGCAAGAATTGCATCAAATTCGACTCATGTTGAAATAGTGGGGAAAAGCTGTGGAAAGAAGGGGATAGAAATACTCATGAAAACTTCATAAAGCTGACATACACACAGGTGAGAATACAATATGCACAGCTAATACTTTCAATAAAATTTCATTACATGAACAAGATAAAGGTTATTATTGACTTATCCGAGTTATACACAGGGTTAATAGTATTAAATTCTTATATATATGAAATTCGAAACTAGTATCGAACAATTCTCCGCTGCCGTAGCAACGGCAGCACGATTTTCAGAACGACGACCAAACCTACCAGTACTTGCGAGTATCCTAGTGGTCGCAGAAAGCGGTAGGCTGCTCCTACGCGCGACTAACCTTGAATGCGGTGTAGAGATCATAACACCAGCTAAAGTCTCGGAAAACGGCATTATTGCTGTTCCAGCAGGTGTCTTAAGTGGGTTTATAAGTAATGCAAAAGGAAAATCTATTGTTGGTGAAGTGAAAGGAGAATTATTTCGTCTTGAAACTGAACGTTCGTCTGCATCTATTAAAACCATTCCCCATGAAGATTTTCCTATCCTTCCGAAGGTTTCAGCTGAACGCTCTTTTACTGAAAAAAGTGGTGATTTTGCAAAAGCGATTCGCTCTGTGGTGTACTGCGCATCTACGTCTGCAGTAAAACCAGAACTCCAAAGTGTTTTATTATATGGAGAAGGGGGAAAACTCACTACAGTAGCCACTGACTCTTTTCGCTTGTCTGAAAAGACTATTCCGCTTCGTGCGGGAGGTAGTGTGCCTCAACTACTCCTCCCAGCAAAAAATGCAGCTGAACTTATGCGTATTTTAGACACTACTTCAGGAGAAGTTGAAGTGTATTACAATGATAATCAAATTTCGACTCATATAGATAATATTTATTACACAAGTCGAATCATTGACGGTTCTTTTCCTAATTATCGCCAAATTGTTCCAAAAGCATTCACAACCGAGGCGGTGGTGTTGCGTGAAGATTTAAGTTCTGCACTCAAGTCTCTTTCAATCTTTGCAGATAAATTTTCTCAAATATCATTGACTATTTCTCCAGAAAAAAAATCTATTCTACTCACTTCTCGCAACCCTGATGTTGGTGAACAGACCTCGACTGTGCGGGCCACAATATTAGGAGAAGAAATGACTATGTCGTTTAATAGCCGATATTTAGCTGACAGCTTGCAAGCTATTTCTGGAGAAAGTGTTCGTATTCACGCGAACGGAGTTGGTAAACCTATTCTAATAAAAGATGCAGTAGATGAATCTTTTTTTTACTTAGCTATGCCGATGAATCGATAGTTAAGGATTTAATACCGGTAACGGTATAGACGCGGGAATAGGTGGAGTTGGTGAAGTGGTGGTTGCTTGCGGCTGCACGAAATCAGCTGGAGGTGCGGTTACACCGTGCGTAGTAATCCATGCTTGTACTGGGCCTTCCCAGTATTTATATTGCGGGTCTGCTTCAGGATTGTTCGGTGAAGGGCCGTTTGGATCGCTTTTATTGACCCAATAGAGGATTTCATGCGGTTTCCCGTCATTTCCCGGTGTTTGCCATATACCGCGCAACACAGGTTTAAGACTACTCTCGTCTGTTTCACTAAAAGTGAAAGATTCGTTTGGTAGAGAATTGATAGCGTACTGCATAAATTCATGCCACATAGGACCCACAATGAAACCTGAAACTTTTTTTACCATTGAAGTGTTGTTGTTGTTTCCTACCCACATACCAACCACAATGTTTGGGGTATATCCAATCGTCCAGGCATCTTTGTAGTTGTTAGTAGTACCGGTTTTAACAGCAACATCATGTCCAGGAAAAGCTAAAAGATTATTTTCTCCCAGCGGAGCACGTGCCACAGAGTCAGACAACATATCGTTTATTTTTTCCGCTACTGGTGCAGGTAGTACTTGCGTGCCTGTTTGCTCCGTGTTGTCTTCAATAATGGCGCCATTTGTGTCTTGAATTTGAAGGACAGATACAGGATCAAAATGTAAGCCATTTTGTGCAAAGGTGCCGTAGGCTGTCGACATATCCAAGAGAGTGACTTCGCCACCGCCGAGCACTAATGTGAGGCCATACTGGTTTGTGTCGCCAAGTGAATGTATACCCATCGATTTAGCTAAACGAAGCGTGTCTTTGATACCAGCAAGATATAACACTTTAACTGCTGGAATATTTCTCGATTGTGCGAGCGCATCTTTGAGAGTCATCGGGCCCAAGAACGCATTATCGTAGTTAACTGGTGAGTAACAACCATTTTTACTGTTCAAATCTGTTGGTTCGCAATTGGTAGAAAACTGGGTTGGAACGTCGAATACAACCGTGTTGGGTGTATATCCTTCTAGTAATGATTGTGCATACGCAAAAGGTTTAAACGCTGAACCTGGCTGGCGGGCAGCAAGTGTGACGTTAAAATTTCCATCAATCGTCTTATCAAAGTAGTTTCGAGAACCTACCATCGCAAGAATTTGCCCTGTTTTTGGATCAAGCGCTATAAGACCTGTGTTTGTAGCTTTAAAGTTTTTTTCGTTCGATGCTGCGTGGGATTGTACTATTTCTTCTGCTTTTGTCTGAAAATTTGCATCAAGCGAGGTAATAACGCTCCAACCACTTTGCTCGAGCGCACTTTCTCCATATTTGTTTTGGAGATACTGCTGTACATAAAACACAAAATGTGGTGCGGTAATAGAGTTTGTGTGCGGCGAAGTGAACTGCACTACCGCTGCGTTAGCATCGTCACGCTCGCGCGCTGTTATGTAGCCGTGCTCGAACATTTTACTCAAAACCAGTTTTTTTCTCTTATCGAGGTCTGCTTTATGTTGTCCGAATGGAGAGTAATATGTCGGCGCAGGTAATACCGCGGCTAAATAAGCAGCTTCAGGAAGTGTGACATCTGTCGCGTGTTTACCAAAAAACATTTGAGCTGCCTGTTCAACACCATACACATTGCCGCCGTAGGGTGCTTGGTTAAAGTACAGTTCAAGTATTTGCGACTTCGTTAATGTTTTTTCCAGTTTTAGGGCAAGTATCCACTCTTTTATTTTTCGTGTCAGTGTTTTTTTGTTGGTGAGGAGGGTGTTTTTAACCACTTGTTGGGTGAGTGTGGAACCTCCTTGGGTTACGCCGCCGGGGATGATATCAGCCCAAATCGCACGGGCAATTGCGGTAATTTCAATGCCATTGTGTTCATAAAATTTAGGGTCTTCAATCGAAATGGTCGCATTAATAACGGTAGGAGAAATTTGACTGAGTGGGACAACAGTGCGTTGTGCGTCGCTGTTTAGATTGTAAAGCAGTACTTTGCCGGTGCGATCAAATATTTTTGTTGATTGTTCAATTTTCCTATTTTCAATGGAAGCGAGGTCGGGGATCTTGAGTGTTGCTGCCCATACAAACAAAAGACCAGTGAGTGCAAAAACAATCCCAAACCACCACACTAGAGCGGTTTTCCAGTGTTTGTGGACTGCTCGGGTGAATGAATGGAGTGATTTGGGAGGAATAGGGTTGCGTTTCATGCGGGCATTCTACCACGGGTCCCGGTGTGATACAGTGTCCGGTATAGACTTTTTATGGGTTTTTTTTCTAGCAACAAAAACATCTCTATAGACGACGCGGCGATTGCAACTCTTTTGGTGCGCGGTGTAGAAAATGTGATCCCAAAAGAACTGGCAACGAAAAAGTTGCACGCAGGCGAAAAGTTGCGCATTTACTTTGGCGTTGATCCGACTGGCCCAAAACTCCATTTAGGTCACGCAGTGCCGCTTCGTAAGCTTCGTGAGTTTAGTGACTTAGGGCACCACGTCATCTTTTTAGTCGGCAGTTTTACGGCGATGATAGGCGATCCTACTGGTCGCGACGCGGCACGAGAGCCGCTTACACCTGAAAACGTTGCAGAAAATTTTAAAAACTATAAACGGCAGGCGGAAAAAATACTTGACTTCTCAAAAGTGGAAGTGCGGTATAACGACGAATGGCTAGCCCCGCTTGCCTTTAGTGACATTGTCAAACTTGCAAGCAATTTTACGGTGCAGCAAATGCTCCAGCGTGACATGTTTGAGAAGCGTATAAAAGATGGAAAGCCAATTTCGCTGCATGAGTTTTTATACCCGCTTATGGTGGGGTATGACTCTGTTATGTTGGATGTAGACTGCGAACTTGGGGGTTCGGACCAAGAGTTTAATATGCTCGCCGGACGCCACCTCCAGCAAACGTTTGGGAAGCGAGAAAAGTTTGTGCTCACAACCAAACTTATTGAAGGTACCGACGGCCGAAAAATGAGTAAAACCTACGATAATTGTGTGTATCTTGAAGATGCCCCAAATGATATGTATGGAAAAATTATGTCGGCAAAAGATGAACTTGTACCGACTTACTTAGAAGTATGCACTAATTTGACGCGCGTCGAGATAGTAGATATTGTCGCACTCCACCCAAAAGAGGCAAAAATGCGTCTCGCTCGAGAAATAGTGAAGATGTACCACGGTCCTGAGGATGCTATAACCGCTGAAGAAAGTTTTACTCGTACTTTCAGCGAAGGTAAGCTGCCGGAGAATATGCCGGAAGTCACCGTTGTACGTGGGACAAAATATATTGAAGCACTGTCGGTGCTGCAGGAGTCTAAAAGCCAACTGCGTCGCTTGGCAGAGCAAGGCGCTATACGAGTGGTAGATGGCGAGGTTATTCGAGATATTTCGCTAGAAGTTACCGAAACGACTCATATACGCATTGGCAGCCATCGGTTCCTTACTATAATCGTTTCGTGATATTTTAAATAAAAAATCCCTAGCAATATACTAGGGATTTTTTGCTACACGGGCTCTTCTTCTGTAGAAGCAGGCTCCTCGTCCTCGTCATCCTCTTCTTCAGCAGGGACATCGGGAGTCTCTGTCTCTTCTTCGTCGAGCAAGAACTCTTCTTTCTGAAACTCTTCGTACATAATATATTTCTACTTACGCTTGTAATTATAATTTCGTACGTAACAACAGTGTTGTATCAAACCTGTGAATCTTTGCAACTCCCTTCAGGAGAATGTGTGGATAAATTACCGCGGTATACGACTATGAGCAAGACATGTAAGTCCAACTGCTATAGCATCTATCTCGTCATCTAGTCTTTTTCTTGAGGGTAGTGTCACAAGTCGAGCCACCATATGTGCTACCGCTTTTTTGTCGCTTTGACCATAACCGGTTATAGCAACTTTTACTTGCAGTGGCGTGTATTCAAAGAGAAGGAGCTTGTGGACCGCAGCAATATACATAAGCATACCCCGCACCTCCGCCACTTTCATAGCTGTTTTGGCATTTTTTGCAAAATAAATATCTTCAAGCGACATGACACTTGGTGCAAACTCCGCAATAAGCCTTTGTGCGGCGACCCCAAGCTCTCCTAAGCGCTCGTGGAAGGGGAGCGAGGCAGACGTGCGAATACACTCCGAATGCACGAGCATCTCCTTCCCATTTATCTTCTCCACCACAGCAGCCCCTAAGCGCTCAAACCCCGGGTCAAATGCAAGCACGCGAAATACTGATGGTTGCACTGTGAGCTTATTCTTCTCCTTGGGCAACATTGGTGTATATCTCACTTACATCGTCCTGCTCCTCGAGTTCATCGACGATAGTGGCGAGTTTTTCCATGTCTTCGTCTCCGAGGTCGACCATGCTCGTGGGTTCGAGTTTGCCGTCATTTTTCCCAAATGCCCACATAGCGGCGCCTTGATTAGCTAAAGAGCCGCCGTTCTTGCTTAAAATGTGCTTTACCTCCTGCACGGTGCGGTTTTTGTTGTCAGTGTATCCTTCGATGATAATGGCGACACCGCCCGGGCCGTATGCTTCGTACACCACTTGCTCGAGTTCCTCACTCGATGCTGCAGCTTTTTCTATCGCGCGATCAATGTTGTCCGCAGGCATATTTTCAGCACGAGCTTTCTCAATTGCCACGCGCAGTCCTGGGGAGTTTCTGTCACCCTTGGATTTTTTCGCTTCGACAGTGATAAAACGCACCAATTTAGAGAAGACTTTTGACTTGCGTGCATCAGTCGAAGCCTTCTTGTGTTTAATTTTGCTCCACTTGCTATGTCCTGACATATTAAAAATATACTCCGCTGTATAAAAAAAGGAAGTTATAGACCAAGCCTCTCTTGAAGATCGCTCGGTACATCCAGACCTAAGTGTTCGTAAGCTTTTTTGGTAGCGACACGGCCGCGAGGGGTACGTTCGATGAGACCGAGCTGCAGTAGGAACGGCTCGTGTACCTCAGAGAGCGTAGCAGGCTCTTCAGCGAGCGCAGCACCTAAAGCTGAGACTCCGGTTGGACCCCCGCCAAAACGCTCTATAAGAGCCCTGAGGATCTTGCGGTCGAGCGGTGTGAGACCAAGCTCATCTACTTCAAGTAGCTTCAGTGCCTCGGACACTGCTTTTTTAGACAAGGAGATACGTTTTAGTTGTGCATAGTCACGGGCGCGCTTAAGAAGGTAGTTTGCGGTGCGGGGTGTTGAGCGGCTGCGCTTGGCAATTTCCAGTACACCACCGTGTTCAACTTCGACCCCTAGAATAGCCGCAGAGCGCGCAACAATCTGTGCTATAT
>JAYUDS010000082.1:0-7533 GCA_043739595.1 Candidatus Adlerbacteria bacterium
TGTTTTTCAAACTGTTCGGGCCGATACAAAAAACGCCGACTCTTGCACAATATAACCCTCTGTTTACTAACTTCGAAGCGCACAACGGCGAAATTCTCCTTACTGGTTATAATGCATTGCCTCTTATCCGATATGCAGTTGGAGACCAGGGAGGGGTGGTAACGTTCACTGAAGCGGAAACTGCTGCGGAAAGTCTTGGGTTGCGCATGCAAGAACTCGCCGCAAAAGGTGGAGTGCCGGTCTATCAGCTTCCGTTTGTGTATGTATATGAGCGTGCCGACTTCTCTACCAAGCTCTATGGCGCAATTATGTACCCCGAGCATATTCGCGAAGCGCTGCAGGACGAAGAGCTGTTCATTAATATTACGGGTAAGTTTATGATGCACACCCGACACGATGAAAACCAAGACCAATATCTTGAACTTAATATAGAGCTGCGGCAAAATGGCACGCCGTCAGACGAGCTTGAGGCGCGCATTAAAGAAGTGACCACTGAACATCTTCTTGCCAAAAATAGCGAGTATCGAAACAACTACAATAGCCTCGGCGAGCGCGTGGTGCCCCGCGTCATATTTTGGCCGCACGGCGATGAGAAATACTTCAAACCAACCATTAAACAAAAGTGGGTGACAAAAGATTAATTAATAATTGCGTTGAATATGTCTATAGAAACAGATATTGAAGTAGGCCTCGGACGCAAAGAAGAAATTCGACCGATACTTTTGCGTCTTGCTGAGGCCGGGGACAGAGAAAAACTAGAGCAGCTGTTTGCCAAGGGCCTGGTGCAACATGTGCGCGACGACTACAAAGAGGAGCAACTCGAGTTGTTTGGGGTACAAAATCCGACACTGGTATATACACCCGATTTTAAAAAGCTGTTTGCCGAACATTTTAAAAATCTGCAAAAGACGATATCGCTTCTGCAGCACGGTGTGTGGGTGTACTTCCCCTGGAGCTCGACCCTCTCGCATATTCTTGAAGAGACAGAATTTCAAATGGTGCGCACAGCCCGCAACAAGAATCTGATTAACGAGACCGAGCAAGAGAAGTTTTATAACGCGACCGTAGGCATCGGCGGCTTGAGCGTTGGCTCGTCTGTGGCGTTTGCGCTCGCGCTCCAGGGGGGCGCGAAGCGGTTGAAGTTGGCAGACATGGACCGACTGGCGCTTTCAAACACTAACCGTATTTTGATGGGCGTTGACAACCTCGGGGTCCTCAAAGTTGAAATGGTAGCAAAGCGCATCTACGAAATAAACCCGTACACACAGATTGAGCTGTTTACCGACGGCTTGTCACCTGAAAATATCGGAAAATTTTTCGAAGGGCTTGATGTCATGGTGGACGAGCTCGACAACTTGGCGGTCAAATATCTTATTCGCACAGAAGCTAAAAAGCGGAAAGTCCCGGTTGTTATGGGGGCTGATAATGGCGACAATGCGGTCATAGATGTTGAGCGTTATGATTTGGACTCGAACCTTCAATATTTTCACGGCCGGCTGGGAGAGGTGACATATGAAGAGCTTTCTTCGCTCGATAAGTTCGGCATCGGCAAAACCATTACCCGGCACATCGGCCCCGAAAACGTGACCGTGCGCATGCAGGAGTCCCTGCTTGAGATGGGGAAGACCATAGTTTCATGGCCGCAGCTTGGCGGCGCAGCGCTGCTTAACGGCGCCTCCGTTGCTTATTGCATTCGAAAAATACTCAATGGCCAGCCACTTGAGAACAACCGAGCACTGGTGGTTCTGGATGAAAAGCTTGACCCGGGGTTTGCTGAACCGTCCGCCGTTCTTAAACGTAGAGAGACGGCAAAAAAGTTTGCATCAATTTTTGGCTTATGAATATAGCTGAACCTGCACGAACTATTATTGAAGCAGCGCTCCAGGCGCCATCAGGAGAAAACTCGCAGCCATGGCTGTTCAAGGTTGATGATAATAAAATTGAGCTCTATCACGACCTGCACAGTGACACCTCTTTATATAACTTTGAAAACCGCGGATCGCTCTTGGCCCACGGCGCTGCAATAGAAAACATGTGCATTGCGGCTGCCGCACTTGGGTATATGTCAAAGGTTTCAGTATTTCCAACCCCTGCTCACAGTGAGCATGTAGCGACCATAATTTTTACCGTTAGCAAAAAAAATCTTGATGCAGAGTCGCTTAATCAGGTCATCTCCCAACGCACCTCCAATCGCAAACCATACAAAGTCGACCCTCTCATGCCTGAACATGTAGATGCGCTTCTGTCAGCGGCACAGTCGTTTGTGGCAGAAGGTCTTCAATATCAGCGAATTACGCAAAAAGGACAGATACAAGCACTTGCTGTTGTAGCCGCCACAAACGAAGAGGTGATGCTTCAAAACAGAGAGCTCCATCAATTTTTCTTTAGCCATCTTTCTTGGACAAAAGCAGAGGATGCACAGAAAAAGGTGGGTTTTTACATTAAAACTCTTGAACTGCCGCCGCCCGCCCGAGCATTATTTAAGCTCATGCGTCATTGGCGGGTTATGTCCTTATTTATCAAAATAGGATTTCCTGCAGTTGTCAGGGCAACAAACGCTAAAACAGACGCAGCTGCGGGCGAATATGGCATCATAACGACGGAGCGTGACACTCCAGAAAGTTTGGTGCAAACCGGTCGCATGATGCAGAGAATATGGCTCACTGCGACGAAGAGCGGTCTACAAATGCAGCTTATGACTGGCACGCTCTACCTCCACCACGCCGCACAAAAAACCCCGCAAGCTTTTTCTTCGCATGAGCACGCGTTACTCAACGTTCAGATGGAAAAACTCTATAGTATGCTAGAGAAGAAGCGGGCCGTGGTTGTGTGTATGTTTCGAGTAGGGTATGGCGAAAAGGCCACTGCCCGAGCTACGCGCTATACACCCGAGGAGCGCTTGGTGTAAATGATACTAGCTCAGTACGTAGGTTTGCTTATTTTAGGCCTTGCTGCTGCGAGCACGGGGGCACTTAGCTTTCTTGTATATTTTAATAATCCTAGAAGTGCAACTAATCGAACCTATTTAGGGTTTTCACTTATTAGTATTGTCTGGGGAGCGCTTAACTATGCCAGCACCCAGGTAGAAAGTCCGACCCTCAGTCTTTGGATGTGGCGGCTCGTTATTTTTGTAGCGGTCTGGTTTTGTTTTGGTATATTCCACCTTGCTACTATTTTCCCTGACAAGAAGCCAACGTACACGAGATGGTATTTGCTTGGCATAATTCCTGCAGTCGCCGCGGTCTCAGGACTCACTCTTACATCGCTTGTGTTTGCCAGCCTGCATCCAGGTGCTATCAACAGCAAGATACCTGGTATTCAAAATGGCCCGCTCATAGCGGTGTTCGGTGCGACCATTATTCTCTTGGTAGCAGGTGCGTTGTGGAAATTTCTGACCCATATGCGCAGCGCCCGCGGAGATGAACGGAACCAATATCTTTTAATCACAGCTGGTACAGCAGTCACCTTCGTACTCCTTATAGCCTGCAATTTTATCCTTCCCGCGATATTCGGTATATTTACATTCATACCGTTTGGCTCGGTCTTTATTTTGCCGTTTATCATGTGCACGGGTTACGCAATCGCAAAGTACCGCATGTTCAATGCTCGGATGGTGGTGACCGAAATCTTTGCTTTTTTGCTCGTTATTATGACGCTGTTACAAGTTGCGTTTTCGGTTTCATATACCGAGCTTCTTTTGCGCATGAGCGTATTTGTTCTGGTGCTTATATTCGATATTCTCCTTTTAAAGAGAACTGCCAACGAAATAAACCAAAGAGATATCATCGAAAAGCAGGAAAAAGAGCTAGAAAAGACAAACGAACTGCTGCGCGAGCTCGACAAGCAAAAAAGTGAGTTCTTGTCCTTCGCGTCCCACCAGCTGCGCACACCCCTGACTGCAATAAAGTGGAGCGCGGGTGCAATGTTGGACAGGACGTTTGGAGAGTTGCCCGAGACTCTCAAAGAACCCATCGCAACTATTTTTGATGAGAGCACGCTGATGGCTTTGTTTATAAATGACTATTTAAATGTATCGCGCATTGAACAAGGGAGTATGGAGTATCGATTTATACCGACTGATGTTGCAGAAGTACTCCGTTCGTCAGTATCCCAACTTGAGTCAGGTATTAAAACAAAAAAACTCACTATCCGGCTCAACACTGGAGATGAGCGGGTTATGGTATGGGCCGATGGCAGCAAATTGACGCAAGTGTTTACCAACCTTATCGATAACGCGCTTAAATATACCCCAGCAGGCGGTATAGATATCACTTTAAGTAAAAAAAGTGATAAAGGAGTGGCCTGTATTGAGATAAAGGATACCGGTATCGGTATGGATGCAGAAACGCTGTTAAAGGTATTTGATAAATTTGTACGAGGAGAAAATGCAAAACAGGTAAACACGTCTGGCTCAGGACTCGGCCTCTTTATTGTTAAAACGTTCGTGAAGGTGCACAAAGGCACGATAAAAATAGATTCAGAAGGAATCGGGAAAGGCACAACGTTTATACTGGAATTCCCACTGCTTATACAAACAAACACTATGTCCCAGACCACCCCGAAGAGTAGGGCATGATAAAATACACAAGATGAGTGTCATATCTCAGCGTGGGGGCAGTGGTTTTTCTCTCGTAGAAGTGTTAGTGGTTGCAAGCATATTTCTCATGGTAGGGGTGGGTCTCTATACACTTGGCACTTCAGCTACGCGCGGTATACGCATCTATCGCCAGACGTCTGTCGTCGCGGCGCTTGCCGACAAATATATGGAGATAGCGCGCAACCTGCCGTACTCGAAAGTAGGAACTTTGAATGGAAACCCTGCTGGCCCGCTGCCCGATCTGCCAAACGCTGTCTCAGTCACGTATGACAACGCGACGTACCAGATCTATTACATAGTCACGTACGTATCCGACCCGGGCCTAGCCGCCCTGGTGCCTCAAAATGATTACAAACAAGTAAAATTATATGTGAAAGACCCTATCAGCGGTCGCACGGTGTCATTCGTGACCACTATTACGCCCCAAGGTTTGCAAAATGGTACTGGCGGCGCGCTTTCGCTCCAAGTATTCGATTCGGTTGGTCAGCCAGTACCCAATGCTTCGCTGACGATAACGAACACAGCTATAAGTCCTGTTATCAACCTCTTAAGAACTACCGATAGTGGCGGTGTTTGGGTTGAGGTCGGACTTCCAACGAGCACTGCGAATTATCATATCGTTGCCACCAAGAGCGGTTATTCGAGTGACCAGACCTACCCAAGTGTCGGAGGCAACCCCAACCCGGCGAAGCCAGATGCAACTATTGCAGCAGGAACGATAACCGGTGTAAGTTTTTCAATTGACCACACGAGTACATTAACGCTTCAAACAGTCGACCAAACCTGCCAACCGATTTCAAGTGTGGCTCTTGCTGTGCGCGGTTCAAAGCTCGTTGGAACGCCAAACGTTATAAAATTTAGTAACAGCTATACAACTGATGCAGGTGGGAATGTAGTCCTTAACCCTATTGAGTGGGACAACTACACGCCCACCATTACGTCACCGAGCTATATCGTGTACGGCTCTTCGCCCATTCAGCAGATAAACCTCCTTCCTGGCACCACTCAACTTGCAACGATTATCCTTGGACCAGCAACCCCCAACAGTCTTCTGGTTATTGTAAAAGATGCATCAACTGGCAACCCGATAGAAGGCGCTAATGTGGTGCTTTCTGATGCTTCACTCGGTTTCACTTCAAGTAAATATACGGCGGGGAGTGTGCTCTATCAACAGGATTGGACCGGCGGCGCGGGACAAACGAATAGGCTCTCTCAAAATAGGTACTACCAGGACGATGGAAACATTGATACCGCGACGCTGCCAACTGGCCTGCGGCTAAAGAACATCTCAAGTTCCTATGCCGCTTCAGGCTCCCTTATTTCTTCAACATTCGACACGGGTACCGCTTCCACCTCCTATACGACGCTTACTTGGAACCCGGCGTCACAAAGTGCCTCGACGAGTTTAAAATTTCAAGTCGCGACCAATAACGACAATACAACGTGGAACTTTCTTGGTCCTGATGGTTCAGGGCTCACATACTACACAACGCCGAGCACAATGCTGAGCGTGAGCCACGCCAATATGCGTTACTTGCGCTACCAGGCGTTTCTCGGAACAACTGACACCACCACGACCTCGGTCCTCAGTAATGTCACCGTCAATTACGTTGCGGGATGTTTTGCGCCGGGACAAGCGATGTACGCGGGTCTTACGCAAGACGTCGGCTACAGCTTGACGGTAAGCATGGCTGGTTACCAAACGCAGACGATAAACAACATTTCAGTAAGCGGAAACAATGTGCTGCAAGTGGGGCTCAGCCTATAAAATTGTGTATACAATAAGCAACATGCGGCGAGGGATGACACTGGTAGAGCTGCTCGTGGTGCTTTCCATTAGCACCGTGCTCGTAGTGGTTATATCGGACACGCTGCGGATGGTGCTCCAACTGACGACACAAAAACCGCTGGCACTCCAGGCGATAGACCAAGCACGCGTAGTGACAAGCACATTCGCCAATGAGCTGCGCAATGCCGCCATAGGGAGCGATGGCTCGTATCCGCTCGCTGAAGCAAGTTCGACTGAAATAATTTTCTTTACACCCTTTCGGAGCGGGAGCAGTCCATCCGTTCGGCGCATCCGGTACTTTGTTGCGAGCAGTACTCTGTACAAAGGAATAGTAGTCCAAAGCGGAACCCCACCGTCATATGCCACCTCAAGCGAACAAATAAGCCGAGTGCTCCCTCTCGCATCGAGTACCTCGCTGTGGTTTAGCTACTATGACGGGACCTTTACCGGAAGTTCTACACCGCTTGCACAACCGGTTTCGATTACGAACGTGACCAACGTGCAGATGAGCCTCATTATGTTACGGCAGGATACACGCAATTCGACCTCGACGTTCACAATTACCTCGGGCAGTACCGTCAGAAATTTGAAGACAAACCTTGGCAACTAATGAAAATGATTGCATCATCGACAAAAAAAGCACGAGTCACTTCAGGGAGTATGTTGATGCTCACACTCATGTTTCTGTTCATCGCGACGCTTATGATGGGGCCTCTTTTGGATCTTGTCAGTCAAGAGCTCCATTACGGTCCAGCGCGTATCGACCAAGTGGAAGCGTTTCAAATTGCGGAAGCGGGCATCAACTACTACCAATGGCATTTGGCTCATTTCCCCTCTGATTATCAAGATGGTACGACGACCCCAGGGCCGTACGTCCACCTATACACCGATTACGACACTCAAACGCAAATCGGCCAATTTACTCTGACTATAACGCCGCCGAGCGCAAACTCCAGTGTGGTGACAATTCAGTCGACGGGTTGGACCACGCATAATCCGCAGCAGAAACGCACCATTACTGCGACGTACGGTATCCCATCGCTTGCGCAATACTCATTCCTCAGTAACGACATCGTCTGGATAGGAAGTAGCGAGCAGATAAGCGGCAAACTGCAATCGAACAATGGGGTGCGCTTCGACGGGGTAG
>JAYUDS010000083.1:0-7467 GCA_043739595.1 Candidatus Adlerbacteria bacterium
GATAGTAGTAGCCACCCCCTTGTACCCGCCGGATATTGCAGAACCCGCACCCTATGTAAAAGAGTTTGTAGCGCGGCTCTCAAGCCGGCACGAAGTCACCGTCGTGGCCTATGGCCGTTTGCCAGAAAAAGTGCCGAATGTCCGCATTTTCACCGTAAGTAAACGAAGTCCTCGACCGCTGCGAGTTTTTTTCTTTTTTCTGCAGCTTTTCAAAATAGCGCGGCGTGCAGATATTCTATATATTGAAAACGGAGCGTCGGTTGAGTTACCCGCTTCACTTGTCTCTCTTCTTTTGAACAAAAAGCTTCTGTTGCATATAGGCGACCGCACCGCGCTCGCATACGCAAAACACGACGCTCTGCTTGAGCGCATTCATCGCTTTGCTCGGGCACGGGCCACACGTGTTATCGAGGAGTCCCCTCTCGCGAAACCAGAGATACTCCCTTTTGAGCCAACGAACAAAGCGGCACTACCCGCGTACCGTGAGTCGTGGGAATTGCATATGGCTCAGATAGAAAAACTTCTTTCCCATGCCTAAACTCGACGCGAACGAAGCTTGGAATACTTACGTACAGCAAGAGTTGGCTCTGGCGGCTCCTTTATTGTCTGCGCATGGTTTGGTGCTGGAGTCAGAGCAGCCGCATTTGCATGGCGAGCGCTACCTCATGCAAGCCGTGACTACGACCAGTGGCAAAAAACTTATTTTACTCGGTAAAACTCCTGAAGGTCAGAAAGTAGTTATAAAAGTAACCAGTGACCCACTCGGCAAACAAGAGCTTGCCCGCGAAAGGGCGTGCGCCGCTCTGCTCCAGCAGATTCACTTCGCCTATCAGGTCTTCTCTTCCCTCAATGAACTTTTATATGTTGAAGAAAATGGCTGCCTCGTTTCAGTACACGAATTTATCGAGCAAGAGATGCAGTTTCTAGACCGGGCCTTGCCTCAGCAGTTTTCACTCGCACTACGTGCCTTTAAAGCGCAGGAAAGTGCGCATGCAACCACCTTTGAACACCACCGCCGCATACAGAAAACATTTGGCAGTAAAAATTCTGAAGAATATCTTCGCTCCTTCGTTGAGTTTCAAACAAAAATATGTGACAGTACAGAAAATTCCCAAACCCTCCCTGGGTTACTCGAGCAGGGTGCCCAAGCTTTGGCCCAAGGCGCAGAAACAATTGAGCAGTATTGCGATTTTTTAACACACACCGACTTTGTCCCGCACAACATTCGCATTAGACAAGATACTATTTTTCTTTTGGACCATTCGTCGCTGCGTTTTGGGAACAAATACGAAGGCTGGGCGCGGTTTTTAAACTTTATGACGCTTTACAACCCGGCGCTTGAAAAAGCGCTTGTGGGGTATGTACGTGACAACCGAACACCGGAAGAGTTGTTGTCTCTCAAACTTATGCGCATATACCGGCTGGCGGAAATTATTTGGTACTACACGCAGTCGCTCGCGCGCAGTTCCGGCACGTTGCACACGCTCAATACAAAACGGATAGAATTCTGGACACACGCGCTTGAAGCTACACTTCAAGACCATGAACTTTCAGAGAGCATTCGCTCGGCGTACATGCACGACCGCGATATTTTGCGCAGCGATGACGAAAAAAAACGCCAACAAGGACTTCACTAACGGGTCTCGCACACCGGAATAAATACTTTTGCCTGCATATCGTGCGCAATTGAATCCCAATTAAAGTCTCTCTGCACCAGCTCCCGTGCTGTGTCCACGATGCGTCGCGCCTGGTCGGGGTTTGCTAAAATATCCTGTACTGCCGCAGCAATTTGCTCCGGCGAGTCATGCTCAACCACCCATGCAGTGGCGGGAGTGCCTGGGTTGTGTTTTTCATCAAAAATAAACTCCGCGAGACCTCCTTCTTGGGTCGCCACTACGGGCAGACGCGACGCCATCGCAGACAAAAAAGCGTTACCTAACCCTTCGGAGCGGCTGGGCGCAACAAATATGTCTGCCACCTTTCGGTACTTAGTCACCTCGTCGCGCGTCACTTGGCCAGTCAAGATGACTCGATCTTCAAGATGCAATTCTTTTACTAAATTTTTTAACATTCCCTCGTCAGATCCTCCCCCAACAATTAAAAACTTAATCTGTTGAGGCAAGAACGTAAGTGCACGTATAACATCATCCTGGGCTTTTTGATGTTCAAGCCGGGCAGTATTGACCAAGTATATCTCCCCTTCTTTTTTACCAAGCAGTAACTTCAGCTGCTCTACTTCGGCCAGAGTGACCGTCTCATTGAGGTCGCGTGGGTTGGCTCCGTTGTGCACTACAACCACCGGAGAGGGTGAGCCCCGGCGTTTAGGCCATGTCGCTAAATAACTCGAAATAGCTTGAACAACCGCAGCGCGGCGAAATCCGTAATCAATAATCGGCAGATACGGAATAATACGGGCACGATGAAACACTTTTTCGTATGAGTCACCGTCTTGCAGTGTGAGTATGTGCGGTGCTCGAACTCCCGACCACTGCGCAAACACGGTCGGCAGAAGCATATACGTCATGAGTGCCCAGAGCGCATCGAAGTGGTGCTGGCGGTGGAGCTCCAGAGCACGCGCCGCGGCAAGCGGCACAAAAAGTATTTTAGAAAGATAGGTCGAACCGACGCCAACCCGGTGCACCATAACGTGGCTAAGCAGCTCGTCTGCAGGGTCATTTTTATCAAACCGTAGCGTTACCATATGGAACTCAAAGTCACCCGGCGCGATACGATCGGTTATTTCTTTTACTGCGGCTTCTGCCCCGCTCACGTGGCGTGGGTAATAGGCAAGAGAAAAAATAAGAATTTTTTTCATTTGATACTTGTTTAGATTTATACCGGATTCTCCTTTGAAATCTGGCCGTGTTTTATTGCTTCTATATATTCCGGGAGAGTATGCATCTGCTTCCAGCCCAGCGCTTCTACTTTTTTTGAGTCAACACTCGTTCTTTCTCTGGTGGTTTTGGTCTGGGGCAACATGGTCACCTCTGTGCCAAACATATGTGCCACTTCAAGCAGGGTGAACACTTCTTTGGCACTGATGCCAAAACTGTCGCCCTCTCCTTTTTCGCCGACAAGCACCAGCGCGTCTGTGGTGTCGTCAACATGAGTATATGCGCGCTCCTGCGTACCTGGAGCGCGCACGGTGAGCGGCTCATGGCGAAGATGCTGCTGTGCAAATGTTTCGATGACCGTGCCGTATGCATCTACCCCTGCGCGCTCGCCCGGACCATACACATTATAAAAATAGGTTATAGCAAACGGCAACGAATACCACCGCGCGTAGTTGATAACGAGCTCGCTGTTCGCCGCTTTGCCCCACGTGTAGGGCGCTAAGTCCCGGCCAAGCGTTCCATCTTCTCGAGGTCCGACTGACTTGGTCGAGGAACCTGCATACACTAATTTGCACCCCCTCATTCGCCAAAATTCCAAAACGGCAAAAGTGCCAACCATATTTAAGTCCCACACCACGTCTGGCTCGTCGAGACTTTTTGCAACACGTGAGTATTCGCCAAGATGGTAGAGCAGATCGATTTTTTCAGTAATGAGTCTCTCAACATTTTTCGTGTGACCTTCGCGGTACTCCACACCTTCGACGTGATTCTCACGCGAACCGGTAAAATAATTATCAAGCGAAATAACCTGGTGGCCCATTGCAACAAGCCGCGCGCACAGTCTAGAACCGATAAATCCGGCGCCCCCGGTGACCACAATAGTCTTTGAATCAAGCATACGTACTTACACTATAGTCTAGCTAGCAAAGAAAACGAATACATGAGGTGTTATTCCTCTATTTCAAACTCATCGACAGAAAAAGAGTTTCTTTTTTTGACCGGCTGAGGCCCTGCCACAAGTGACTGCGAGTACCACACACCAGACAGGCCTACTAACACGAGCGCAATGAGCCCGAGCATTCCTTCCCAAACGGTCAAGGTATGACCGGAAGCGGCAGATGCTCCCGCAACTGCTGCCGGCTCTGCGGATATCTCGGAAGCGGCTTCAATGTGCGGTTTTTTGCTCGCTAGCTGCGGCACAGGAACCACGGAGGTGGGCACTTCTGAAAATGGCAAGAAAACACCGGGAGACGGAATGACAACCTGCTCTTGTTCTGGAGTAGTGGTGGGTTCAGGAGTGGGTTCTGGAAGTTGCAACACGACGCGTGAAGCAATTTTAAAAGGTTTCGATACGGCGGGCTTTTGTGCAATGGATTCTGGCACTGATACTGGTGCAACCGTTACCTCGTGCGGCACTGCCACGACCGCATTTGCCCCATTCGGATACTGGAGAACCGAATCGGCGCCCGCGTGCATTTTCATAATACTCGGTGCAAACCGCACGCTCTGCCCAGCCAACACACTGGTGCCTTGTGGCAGTACAAATGTGGTGGTGCCGGACGTAATACTCCATAATCCAACTGATAATTCTTGCCCGGCTCGATTTACCAGTACCACAGAACCGTCGGACTCAGTCATGAGAGCCAGTTGGGCTGGCACCGCTTGCACAGTGACGCGGCCCACAGCAGAAGAAAGTTCCGCACCGACGCTCAGCATGACCGCGTATTTGCCTGGATAGGTGTAGGTGTGAAAAACATTTTGTCCCTCGTCAGTCGAACCGTCTCCAAAATTCCAAATGTAGCGGGCATTCGCTATTTTTTCTCCTTTCAGTCCGTAGGCCACCCCGGTAAAAAAAGAACCTCCCCCTACTATGACCGTCGGGTCGGTAGTAATTTTTGACGTAATAACCGGAGGCCACGCACTACCCGCTTGCGACGAGGCCGTGGGTAAGGTCGGCGGAGCTATAGGTTGCACAGAGGGTGTGGTGTTGGAGTCTTCAATGGGTGTCGGGACCGTTGTAGAAAAAACTCCTGGGTCTGCCCCGCCTACTACAAACGTGTTGCCGCTTCTGTGGAGAGAGTTTCCATCCCCTGCCGCACCGGTAGTGGAGGCATAGGTTACTTGGTCAACTTGCACAAGCGCACTGTCTTTTAATGCAAGCGTTTCGCCTGTATTTGAAAGCGAAAACGATGCTTTAAGTATGCTGCCAGTCACGTTTGGCCAGTCCGCATTAAATTTGGCTGAGTCTTCCACTATGACCGCCGAACTTCCAGCCGCAAGCAAGGTCAAACCAGACACTACCACAAGGGTATGGTTCGTATCTCCTTCAAAAAGTTTGTACCCACTTATGTCGACACTGGTTGAACCGCTGTTGGTTATTTCTATCCATTCACGTCCGGTGTCGCTGCCTGGTACGTCATACATAACCTCAGTGATTTGCACGGACGCAAAAGTACTCAAAGGGTACCCCATGAGTACTGGTAGCGCGAGTAGTGCTGTTAATTTATGAGAGAGCGTCATTGCCGTAGTCGTCTACAGCAAGCATGGCGCGCATGAGGTCTTCAGGCAAGCCCGCCGGGGCATGAACCTGTTGATTACTTTTGCTCGGCGTGTCGGTTGGCGGCTTAGGCGAAGGCGGCTGCTGAACCTCAGGCTCGTGGATTGCCACCGCTTTTTGAAGCACCTCTTTCAGGTCTGGCGAAGGTTGCGTCTTTCGGGGCAAGACCGGTTGTACTTCTATATGAGGTTGCGACACCGAAGCAGGGGCAGGCTCTTGGGGTTTATTTTTTGATACTTGCATAAGCGCATCGCGTAAACTTCTCGCGCCTTCAAGTGGAGGTCGAGGGCTTGGCATGTCTTCCTCTTTTTCTCGCTCATGAGGTGCATGCATACGCTGGTCCCGTGGTAAAGGCCGTTGCTCCGGTCGTGGCCGTGGCCGAGCATCTGGCGGCAGTGCAGGTTCATTTTGTGCCTGGCTTGTAGCCATGGCACGTTGGTGGGCTATGTTAGCCCCTGTTGTTTTTGCTTCCAGGTGGCGCACTTCAGCACGACTCGGTTCCTGTGTGCGGGCAGGAGGTGTATATGCGGGCAAAGGCGTGGGTGCCGGCGCAGCTATATAAACTGGAGCTGGCTCTATTACTTCAGGTTCTTTGATTACTGACTCATATGACGACGGCAACGGTTCCCCGTTCCTGTCTTCTCGATATTCTTCTTGCGGTGGCTTTCGCTCTTCGCGCTTAGGTTCTTCGCGAGAAGTCCGCGGAGCTTCATAGCGTCGCGGCTCACTGTGCCCATCGCGAGACGGTGGACGATACGCATCGCGCTTTGGCTTTTGTGGTTCAGACGAGATAGGATCCTGTGCTTGCCACTTGGAGATTATATCTTCAACTTCCGCACGGGGTTTGCAGAACTTTTCGCGCGAAGAAGCTATCACTTGCGGTACAAATGAGTGAGGCGGCGGGTCAAACGGCTGCAGTGTTGTCGCGCTAAACGGCGGAGACCCGACGCCGTCTATCATGAGCGTTAAGTAAATTTGGGCGAAGCCTAAGTTCACAATGTCAGTTGCCATAAACTGCGGCTGGAATATGGTCTCCAGCACTTCGGCGTCAAACGGCCCCACCCGGAACGCTACGGTCGTGCCCACGTTCCCAAACACAGCATCTCGCACTTCTTCCTCCATTTGTTCGACGTACTGGTGTGCAATAAGCAGGTTGAGTTTATATTTTCGGGCTTCGGACAGAATGTCTGCAAAACTTTCGTTTGCGAAGTTTTGGAACTCGTCTACGTAAAAGTAAAAGTTTGGCAATGTGGCCAGAACATTTGCGGGCACATCGGCGCGCGACATCGCGGCTAAGTAAATTTTAGTCACTATCATAGAACCCAAAAGCGATGCATTTACTTCTCCCACGCGGCCTTTGGAGAGGTTGATGATAAGTATCTTCTTGTCATCCATGACCTCTCGGATATCAAACGATGACTTTGCTTGGCCGATTATGTTTCGGATAAGCGGGTTACTAGTGAACTGACCCACCTTGTTTTGAATCGCCGGTGTCGCCTCTTGGGTGTACCGGTCGGTGTAGTTGGCAAACTCCTCTGTCCAAAACTTCTTGACTATTGGGTCTTTAATATTCGCTACCACCTTAGTGCGAAAGGGCTTTTCAACCAGCATGCGGTTGACGTCCAGCATGGTTGCATCTGGATACTCCAAAAGCGCCAAGAGTGTGTTGGAAAGGATGTACTCCATGCGGGCCGAGAACGAGTCTACCCACAATTTTTTAAATGCAGTAATGAGCCCAGACACTACAAGGTGGCGTTTGTCGTACCCAACGTCTTCCATCACATTGAATGCAATGGGGTTCTCCATGTCGAACGGCGCAAAGTAAATGACATCTTTGATGCGATGCTCCGGCACATATTCCATAATGCGGTCAGCGGTCGAACCGTGCGGGTCTATAAACGCCATACCTTCGCCGTTGCGGATGTCCTGAATTGCCATATTTTCAAGCAGAGTAGATTTACCCATGCCTGTTTTACCAATGACATACATGTGGCGCGCCCTATCGCGGCGCTTAATACCAAACGGCGTCTCCTTGCCTCTGGAGTTTGTCTTGGCAAAGAATGTTATTTTATTTGG
>JAYUDS010000084.1:0-7448 GCA_043739595.1 Candidatus Adlerbacteria bacterium
CCTGGATATGGTTTAAAGCAAATAGCGAGCGTTTAAGCTGGTTCGCATATTCAAATTTCTCTTCCTTGGCAGCCAACTTCATATCGCGCTCGAGGCTTCTGATTAATACCGACTTTTTACCTTCAAAAAGCAGGACGATGCGACGCACTATTTTTGCATATTCTGCCTTTGAAATCTCTCCGGTGCAGACGCCCGGGCACAGCCCTATGTGGCGGTTAAAACACGCCTTACATTTTGTATCTTTTACAAAGGCTTGGCCTTTGTTTTGCAAAGGCCAGGCCTTTGTAAATTGGTCTTCGCAAGGGATACACTTGTGGTCTCTATAGGGAAAAATCTTACGAATAATGCGCATAGCCTCCTTCAGCTGGAGCCCATGCGGGAACGGGCCAAAGGTATATAAATACTCTCCAAACTCTGTAGCCGGAGCAGAACTACCTTTCTGTAATGGTTCATCTTGTGACAGAAGGGTAGTTCTGCGTAGGCCCCTGGCCAAAGCCGTACCTAAATCTTTCCCACGAACAACAAGTACTTGGGGAAAATTCTCTTTAGTGAGCACGACATAGTTAAAGCTTTTGTCATCTTTAAGGTCGGTGTTATGAAATGGTTTGTAATTGCGAATTAAGTTGGCCTCAAGAATGAGCGCTTCTAACACAGAGTCTGTTTGGCGAAAATCTATATATTTTGACTTCTCTACCATTTTGGCAATAAGAGGACTTCTAACCAATGCAATATCAGAAGCAAAATACGACCGCAAGCGGTCTGAAAGAGATGTTGCTTTGCCTATATACAAAACTTTCTTTTTTACATCCAAAAAGAAATATACTCCCGGCGTGTCCGGGATTTTTTTAACCTTTTTCTTGAATTCGTCTAGAGTCATACGATTTTGGCGAAATTGCGCTGCGCAACCGTCCTTTAGACGCGACGTGGTCTAAATATAACATATTGACACATTGTAATTTCCTGCTATTATACGTCTGTACGAACATTTCGTAGTTGAAAGGGGGCTAGAATGGATACTATTGTTTCGTGGGTTCATCAGAATCCAGGCACATTTTTTATTTTCTTTTTAATTGCAATCGCCACGCTTATTGTATTGTGGAGAGCTTCGAAGAAATACGGCCCATAACCGCAACCCGGCGCATACGTGCGTCGGGTTGCTTTCTTTTTATTTTCCTCGCAATACTTTTTTAAGATACCTGCCAGTGTGTGAATTTTTATTGTTGGCGACTTCTTCTGGCGTGCCTTTGGCGACGAGGCGGCCGCCGCCTACTCCCCCTTCAGGACCAAAGTCTAAAATATAATCTGCCGATTTAATGACATCCATATTGTGCTCAATAAGCACCACTGAGTTGCCTGCAACCACCAGACGATTAAGAATATCTATAAGTTTTTGCACATCTTCGTAGTGAAGCCCAACGGTCGGTTCATCAAGAAGGTATATCGTTTTTTGCATGTGCGGGCGATACAACTCAGAGCCGATCTTGATTCGTTGCGCTTCGCCGCCCGAAAGAGTCGTAGCTGACTGTCCAAGCCGCAAATAGCCTAGGCCCACTTCGCCTAATGTTTTAAGCCGGTCATGTATGGCCGGTATGTCTTGAAAAAAGTCGAGCGCTTCTTCAACGGTCATCTCGAGAATGTCGTAAATATTTTTCTTTTTATATTTTATTTCCAGCGTCTCTTTCATGAATCGCTTACCATTGCAGATGTCGCACGTGACATATACAGTCGGCAAAAAGTGCATTTCAACCGCTATCATACCGTTTCCTTCGCACGCTTCGCAACGGCCGCCGTGGCGCGCTTGCGGCACATTAAAAGAAAAACGAGAGGCTTTCCATCCGCGCGCCCGTGCTTCATTGGTTGACGCAAACAGGTCGCGGATAAAGGTAAAAGAACCTGTGTAGGTTGCAGGGTTGCTGCGCGGCGTCCGGCCTATCGGCGATTGGTCGATAAGTATGGCGCGACTCAGATTTTCCATCCCATTTACTGCAGTTGCATTGTATATGGTGTTGGTTCGGTAGCGTTTATCGAAGCGGGCTTTGAGGTTTTCGTAAAGTATTTCATACAGAAACGTGGACTTACCCGAGCCAGACACACCGGTTACCGCTACCATACGGCCAAGCGGAATGTCGACAGTTAAGTTTTGAATATTAAACGCTCGTCCTCCTTTTATTTCAATTACACCCTTGTCTTTGTCACGGCGCGTCTCAGGCACGGGCACTGCTTTTTCACCGCGAAGATATGCCAAGGTTATCGAACCACTGTCGTTCTTTTTTGCAGTAAGTAGTTTTTCAAGGTCGTCTGCCACGACGATATGTCCGCCGTGCACCCCGGCACCAGGGCCAATGTCTACAAGGTAGTCACCGGCGTAAATAGTATCTTCGTCATGCTCAACCACGATAATGGTGTTACCTAAGTTACGTAAGTTTATGAGCGTCTTGATGAGCCGCTCGTTGTCACGCTGATGGAGGCCTATCGTTGGCTCGTCCAGTACATAAAGGGCGCCCACAAGCCCTGAACCAAGCTGTGACGCCAGACGGATACGTTGCGCTTCGCCCCCTGAGAGCGTATTGGCGCGACGCTCAAGCGTGAGATAGTCCAGGCCCACATCGAGCATGAACTTGAGCCGATTGCAGATTTCTTTAATAACTGTTTTTGAAATTTCTTGGTCTTTCTTCGACAGCGACAATTCACTGAAAAAGTCGTATGCATCTTTAATGGAAAGTTTGGTTATGTCGACAACGTTTTTAGCACCTTTTGGAACAAGTTGCTCCGGTCCCGAAAAACCTTCTTTTCCAGCTGTAGGCGCCGTTTCAGTGGGCAGAGCGAATGCTGCTGCTATAAGAGGCGACGTTTCCGAAGAAGATTTTTTCGTCACCTGTGGAACCACGGTGTCTTTGTACAAAAACACACTTAGTGCTTCAGGACGCAGGCGCGCACCATGACACACTGGGCATGGGTCAACTGAGAATACGTGTTTGGTACCCAAGCCATTACACGCCGGGCATGCACCGTATGGTGAATTAAACGAAAAAAGTCTTGGTTCTACTTCTGGAAAAGAAAACCCATCGTAAGCACACATAAATTTAGCTGAGATTAAACGTTCGCCGTCATGGTCTTCTACTTTTACCAACCCTTCAGACTCTTGCAGCGCACGTTCCACCGCTTCTGAAAGCCGCTCCATCGCTGCCTGTTTTTCGCGCGCAAAATCCCCTATGAGTATTTCGTCAACAAGCGCATCTATATTGTGTTTTTTATTTTTGGACAGGATAATCTGCTCGCGCAAACTTTGCACCTTGCCGTCCACCTTTACCTTTTCAAACCCTTTCCCCAGAAGGTCATACAACAACTGGTAGTACTCGCCTTTGCGACCAACAACAACTGGGGCGTAAATACGCACCATATCTTCGTTAATTTCGACACCCATTACCTTACGAGTTTTTTTAGGCGTAAGTTTACTTACACTGTCTACAATACTGTGAATTATTTCTTCGTTAGAATGTTTGCGGATTTCTCGCCCACACACCAAGCAGTGTGGTTTACCAACACGCGCATACAAGATACGCAGGTAGTCATAAATTTCAGTAATGGTAGCTACCGTTGAACGAGGATTGTTCGAGCGGCTTTTTTGGTCAATTGAAATTGCAGGCGAAAGACCCGTTATCTCCTCAACGTCTGGCTTTTGCATTTGTCTCAAAAACTGCCGGGCATACGCAGACAAAGACTCAATGTAGCGGCGCTGTCCTTCCGCAAAAATAGTGTCAAATGCCAGTGATGATTTACCCGACCCTGAAAGACCGGTAAAAATAACCATTTTGTTTCGCGGTATAGAAAGCGAAACGTTCTTAAGATTATGCGTTTTAGCGCCTTTGATATGTATGTGATCTTCTGCCATAGTGTTTCGGTTATACGCCAACTGCCCCATGGGGGTGGCCATAGGGGGAGGTAGGAATGTATAAGCAGTATAGCATTTTTCATAAATACTCACTATAGTTATTGCTAGTCACCAGAAAATGGGACTATTACTATACGAGGAGGCGTGCGGTGGAAGAAAACAATCGGGCGCTACAGTGGCGTCGAAAAACTACATACGGCATCTATGTGCTCATCGGGTTAGCGTTCTGCGGATATGTTATGTATATATGCGCCTAGTACGTCCTGTTTTATTGCATCGTATTTTTACAAAAATACGCAGGTTCCGGCAACAAGCCGGAGCCTTTTATGATTGCCATTACTAAGCCAAAGAAAAACCCGAAATCCTGTAAAGGAAAACGGGTTAAACAAGTGTCGAAACAACATAGAGAGAAAATTTCAGTAATAAACTAAGCAGTGCGGTAAAGCGCTACACTCGTCTATATACGGCAATCTACTAACCATGGCCTCGTCACCCACTAGAAACTATACCAGCACTGGTGTTAAGAATTGATGAATGAGACTATTGTCTGATTTGCACACCAAGCTCTACGGCTTTTTGGCGCACGGTTGTTTCGGGCCTGCCCAACACCAAACTCAACACTCCTAACCCATTATGCTTGGCCAGTTGTTTGAGCTTTGCCTCTTCGCCTTTGCTCCATCGTTGTATATTTGCTTGAAGTAATGGGAATGCCATATAAAAAGTATGGCACACAAGTACACACCAATTAACCTAAGTTATACACATAATACACACATTCATCATTTGGGAATTACAGCGGGGCTTTGTCTAGTTAACGTCGAGCTCTTTTAGTCGACCTTTGTGGCACTTCCTCCCCTGCTAAGGTGAGGAGTTCGTCACGGATGAGTGCCGCAGTTTCGAAGTCCAAGTCGCGGACGGCATCGGCCATCTGCTCTTTTTTTTCCTTTATAAACTTTTTAGGATCTTTTTTGTATAAATCGGCATCTACTATCAATAGCGAATTGACCGCTTTGCCGTGCTCGCTCCGAAGTTCTTCGGTAATGTCTTTGATAGCTTTCTTAATAGTCATCGGCGTAATGCCATGTTTTTTATTATGCGTTTGTTGTATAACTCGGCGGCGATTCGTTTCGCCAATTGCCTTTTCGAGCGAATTAGTCATGTGGTCAGCATATAGTATGACTCGTCCATCAACGTTTCGAGCAGCCCGGCCTATGGTTTGGATGAGTGAGGTTTCTGATCGCAAAAAACCTTCTTTGTCAGCATCGAGCACTGCAACAAGCTCGACTTCAGGCAAGTCCAGACCTTCTCGAAGCAAGTTTACACCGACTAACACGTCAAATATTCCCTTACGCAAATCAGTGAGCGTCGTAATACGGTCGAGTGTTTGGACGTCACTGTGGAGGTAGGCTGCTTTAATATTTCTATCTTTGAGATACTCCGAGAGGTCTTCTGCCATTTTTTTAGTTAGTGTTGTAACCAAAATTCTGCCGCCGTGAGCTATTACTTTGTCTGCCTCTTCCAAAAAGTCCTGAACTTGACCCTTTTGGACACCTTTGTTCTTGAGCAAAGTAGAATCACTTTCGGAGGGACTGCCTTTCTCCGAAATTACCAGAGAAGATGAATCTCTAGAGCTGCCCAGACTCCCAGTCACCGGACGCACGATAATTTCAGGATCGACTAAGCCTGTCGGGCGAATTATTTGCTCTACAACATGTTTACCACTTTTTTCTTTTTCATATATGCCCGGTGTTGCAGAGGTGTATATGACTTGTTTGACCCGTTCCTCAAATTCTGAAAACTGGAGTGGTCGGTTGTCTATAGCCGACGGCAAACGGAAGCCGAAGTCGATTAAATTGACCTTACGCGCCCGGTCGCCCGAGTACATGCCACCAATCTGAGGCACAGTGACGTGTGACTCGTCTATGACTGTCAAAAAGTCAGGCGTGCCGTCGGCTTTATGGGGGAAATACTCAAGGAGAGAAAAAGGCGGCTGCCCCGGCTTTCGTCCATCAAAGTGACGAGAGTAATTTTCTATACCATTGCAATACCCCATCTCGCGGATAAGTGCCAAGTCGTGGTTAGTGCGACGCTTCAAACGCTCCGCTTCGAGCAGCTTCCCCGCACGTTCAAATTTGGCTAACTGCTCTTTCAGCTCCAATCTGATGTCTTCAATAGCTCGTCCGCGTTCATCCTCTGGCGTAACATAATGTTTTGCAGGAAATAAAAAAAGTGAATCCAGCAACTCTTTTTCAGCTCGACTAATTGCGTCTATAACACGGACTTTTGCCACAATATCTCCTTCAAACTCGACACGGTAGAGGACCCGCTCGCCCGTTGGCATGATTTCAACCGAGTTACCAAGCGCACGAAACTTGCCAGGAGCGAGGTCAGCGGTAGTGCGTTCAAAGTACACTCCGATAAGGTCACGGATAAGGTCGAGTCGCGTTTTCTTGCTACCCACCTTCAACTCAATATGCACTTTGCGATATTCTTCTGGCGAACCTAAGGCGTAGATACAAGACACCGATGCCACAATGATGACATCCTGCCGAGACAAGAGTGCTTGTGTTGACGCATGCCGGAGACGATCTATTTCTTCATTAATTTGCGCTTCTTTTTCAATATAAGTGTCTGACGTTGGAATATAGGCCTCTGGCTGGTAGTAGTCGTAGTATGAAACAAAATAGTGAACCGCATTGTCAGGGAAAAATTCACGGTACTCTTGTGCCAGCTGCGCCGCGAGCGTTTTGTTGTGAGCAATGACGAGTGTGGGTTTTTGCGTCGCTTCAATCACGTTTGCAATAGTAAAGGTCTTACCGGACCCGGTTACGCCAAGAAGTGTCTGGCGCTCGACGCCTTTTTTTAAATTAGTGACTAGTTGCTCAATAGCTTTCGGCTGGTCTCCCGACGGTTTGTATTCGGATTTGATAACAAATGTACTCATATGGTTGCAGTATCATATCATATTGACAAAGTTTTACTCTGGCGTAGAGTGTACGTGAGCTTCGGAGATGGACTAGCTTTGCCTAGGCATTGCTGGAAAATCAAGGTCACTGTTCCTCCGGCTGTACGCCTCATCCCCCCCGGCGTTGTAGGTTGTAACAAACACCCGAATGGCTCAGGCCGCTGGTTTCTCTCCCCTGGGAGCCAGCGGCCATTTTCTTTTGAAAAAATTCATATACATAACGTATAAGGAATACAGAAAGATCCAACAGCTGGGAGGTTTACATGCAAAAAGGCTTTGTCGACGAGGTGGTTTTGGCAGTAGTGCTTTTGCTTTCATTCGTAACACTCGTCTTTATTTGTCTTATCTCGTCAGAACTTTGGTTTAAGGGGCTTGTACTTATAATTGTCTCGACCGCAGCAGGGCTTAATATCCTCATCTACCTACAAGAAGCAAGTCCCGCTGAAAAATAAAACTGTAAGGTAAAAACGAAAAGCCGGGTACCTATGGCGGCAGAGGTTACTCTGCCGCCCTTTTATAAAAATAAAATTGTAAAGTAAATAAAAAGTGAAATTAAATCGCATATGCGATTTAATTTCACTTTTTATTTCT